>DASSPH010000036.1 GCA_035699745.1 Vicinamibacterales bacterium | reverse complement strand
GCCGCCGGATCGGCGAACGGGAGCACGTCGCCGCGCAGGTCGTCGTCGATCGTCAGGGCGAAGAGATCGGAGTCGTGGCCCATCGCCCGCAGGAGGTCGCGAACGCGCCGGGCGCTGTCGCCGATCGCGTCGCCGCGATGTGCCGCCGGGACCCACTGATGGATCTTCATCGAGGGTCGAGGGTCGAGGGTCGAGGGTCGAGGATCGAGGGTCGAGGATCGGGGTTGGGCAGCGCCCGGTAGATCGCCGGACGGAACTGTCGCAGCTCCTCGAGGCGCTCCGCCTGGTCGAACATCGGCCAGAAGTCGTAGGGGACCTCGGGCGCCGGGCGAGGCGGCGCGGCGCGCACCGAATCGACGAACCGCAGCAGCGTGCCGCCGAAATCCCTGGCCAGCAGGCGATCCAGGGCGGCGTCCTGCGAGGCGATCACGGCGTCCTCGATCTCCATGGAATCGAGAATGGCGGCCATCAGGCGCGCCACCTCGAACGGATCCTTCGTCTCGTAGAGCACGCCGCCGCCGTCCATGGTCGCCGGCACGGCCGTCGCGGCATAGGCGAGCACCGGGACGCGCTTGTAGAAGCTCTCGATGATCGGCACGCAGAAGCCTTCGTGCTCGCTGGCGCAGAGGAACAGATCCGCGATGTCGTACAGCGCGGTCAGCTCCTCGTTGGCGACGTGGCCGAGGAAGTGGACGTCCGGGGTGGCGAGCCGCGCCACGAGGCCGTGGAGCATCGCCAGGTACTTCTCGAACCCGCTGTAGGACCCGACCAGCAGCAGGCGCGAGCGCGGGTTGTGCCGGGTGCGGTAGACGTGGAACGCGCGGATCACGTCCTCGAACTTCTTGTTCGGAATCACCCGGCCGACGAACACGATGTTGGTCCAGCCGTCGTCGAACCGTTCCGCGGTCATCGTGTTGGGCGGCAGGTCGAGATGGGCGAAGCCCGGCACGACCGGCAGCACGCCCGTCTGCGGAAAGCCGAGCGCCTCCAGCTCCTCGCGGTTGTACTCGGAATCCCCGAGAGCCAGGGCGCAGCGAGACACGTACGCGGTCAGCTCGCGGCGGCCGCGAAAACAGAGCTTGACGAGATCCTTGTGCACGCCGAGGAAGTACTCCGGGGGCGTGATGTTGTGATAGACGAGGATCATGCGTCCCGGCAGCGCGTACGCCGTGCGGGACGCGCGCGAGCCGATCGAGAAGTGATGGATGAGGAGGTCGTCGGGCCCGATCGCGCCGACCATCTCGCGATAGTCCGTCGTCAGGTGCTCGAGCCGGCGATCCGCGGTCTCGACGAAGATCCCGGAGTCGTAGCCCGCGCCGCGGAGCACTTCCTGGATCCCGAGCACCTCGTGGCCGATCGCATCGCCGTACCCGAGCGTCGCCAGCACCTGATGAACGCCGCCGTGACTCACGCGGTCTGCCTCGTGTTCGAGCCGGAGCCCGCGCCGCGCTCGATGCGGGCGGCGGCGGGTCGAGCGCCGAGGTCCGCCACCGGAGCGGCAGAATCCGGCGTCGCCGGCCCGGATGGAATCCGCTGCAGCACGTCCTGCGCCGGCGGAAGCTCGCGGCGGCGCCGCGCGAAGAAGCCGGGGATCGATTCGAGCTGCCGGGAGCTCCGGTCGTCAGGCCGGCGGTCCTGCTTCTTCAGCTGATCGAACATGTCCAGGTACTTCCGCTCGATCACCGGCCAGGCGTAGTGCCGCTTGAAGAAGTCGCGCCCGTTCCGACCGAGGCGGGCGTTCAGCGGTCCGTTCGACTCGAGCGAGTACAGCGCCTCGACGAACTCCTCGTATGTCTCGTAATACAGGCCGGCGTTGCTGCGGATGCACTGCCCGCGCAGCACGTCGCAGCGGCCGTTCGCCAGCACGGGCTTGCCGAGCGCCCAGGCTTCGAGCGCCACCATCGAGAGGCTCTCGAAGTAGGACGGCATGATCAGCAGGTCGGCGGCGGCGAGCGCGTCGAACTTGTCGCGATCGTCGAGGAACCCGAGATGGCGGATGCGCGGGTGGTTCGGCACGCTCATCACCGCGCTTCCGATCAGCACGAGATCCATGCCGCGCGGGAACGCCGCCGCATACCGCTGGAAGTGCGAGAACAGCTCGCCGCAGCCCTTGTTCTCGTCGATGCGGCCGATGTAGATCGCGAACGGCCGTCGCTGCTTGAACTTGCGGCGGAAGCGCTCCGGGTCGGTGCGGTCCGGGACGTCGGATCCGACGCCGACGACGACGCCGGGCACCGCGGCATTGCCGGAGGCGGCCTGGATCATCGCCCGTTCCTCGGGCGAGTTGTACATGAGCGCGCGGACGCCGCGGAACACCGGGCCGAAGATCGACAGCCCGATCGCCGCGTCGCGCTCCGCGGTCGGCACCAGCACCGCCTTGTGCGGAACGCGGCGCGCGAGATGCCAGGCGTGATGGTAGCGGTAGCTGAACAGGATCGCGAAGTCGAGATCGTTCGCCGACCGTTCGACGTGTGCGATCAGCTGCGGGCTGGCCGGACCTTCGCTCTCGAGCCACGCGAGCTCGTCGGCGATCGAGTGGGACTTCTCGAAGACCCGGTGCGAGCGGCGGCCGAAATCGTGCGGGTCGCGCTGGTGCGCGACCGGGAACCGCCGCACGGTGACGCCGTTCACCTGCTCGACGCCCGCGGGCAGCTCGTTCTTCCACGTCACGTAATCGCGGGCGCAGGTCGTCAGCACCTCCACCGCCGCGTGCCGTGCGAGCCGCTCGGCGACATACCGCGCGTGCAGCTCCGCCCCGCCATTGATGTCCGCGCCGTAGCGCTGGACGACGACGGCGAGCTTCATCCGCCTTCGCCGGTTTCCGGCTTCGGCGAGACGGGCTCGTGCTCCGCTCTGGATTCCCCCGCGGGCGGCTCGCCGCTGCGGTTCGGCGCGGCTTCGCCGGCTGGCGCGACGTTCATGTCGCGCGCGTCGGCCCCGGCGGCCCCGGGCATGAACGCCGACCCTGCCGGTGACGCTGACTCGCCGCGTCCGTGCTCGCCGCGCCGGCGTCCGCGCCGCCGCCGCCGCCGCGCCCGCCGCTCGTTCCCGTCGTTGTCCAGCGCATTGGCCGAATCGGCCGGCTGCCCGGCCGGCTGCCCTTGCGGCGCTGGTCCCTGCGGCCGCTGCTGCTGCTGCTGCTGCTGCGGACGGCCGCCCTGGTCGCGGCGCTGGTCGCGCTGGTCGCGGCGGCCCTGTTCCTGCCCCGTGGGCGGCTGCAGCGGCGCCACCGCCCCCGGGCGGTACTGAACCACGCCTTCGAGCGCCCGCGCCCGCCGCTCGTCGAAATCGAGCCGGCTCGAGATCGACTCCAGCCGCATCTTCAGGCTCTTGACCTCGATGCCGGTGCGGGTGAGCTCGACGACCAGGTTGTGGATGACCTCGTAGTGCAGCGCGTCGAGCTGCTCGCGCCGGGCGTTGCGCTCGGCCGCCTTCTGGTTCAGCTCCGACTGGATGTGCAGCGCCTGGATCAGCGGATTGGGATTGAACAGCAGCTTGAGGAACGGCCGCAGCAGCGCGCGCAGCCAGCGGATCGGCGCGCGGTGCGTTTCGTAGAGCGTCTCCTCGCCGAAGGCGTAGTTCGGCGCCGGCGGTTCCGGCGTGCTGACCCGCCGGTATTCCTCGAGCAGATTCGACCGGACCCCTTTCGGATCGATGAACTTCTCGAGCTTCACGTTCGCCAGCTCGCGGATCTCTTCCTCGGTGTAATCGACGCCGCGCTTCTCGCGGATGCGGGCGCGGATCTGCCGCATGATCTGCTCGACGTCGACGTTGTCGGATCGGACTGAGAAATCTGACATGACTGACTTACTCGTTCGCTTCGACGGCCTGCCGGCGATCCCCGCCGCGCGCCATCCGCGCGCGCCGGCTGAGGAACTCGGGGGCCTGCGTAATGCACGTGCCGAGGATGCCGAGCGAGCGGACCAGCGCCTTGCCGCCGGTCAGCGTGAGCTGGGCCGCCTCGCTGCCGACCTGCGGATAGCCGTGGTCGTCCGCCTGCACCGACTCCCAGTTGCGGAACAACTTCCCCCACGGGCTCGCCAGCGCCTCGCGCATCATCCGCCTGGCGTTGAACGGATACCAGAAACTGTCGTGATAGACGACGCTCGCGATGTAGGCCCACGGCGCGAGCACCGTCTTCAGGGACCACTCGACCGTCTTCTTCATCGGGCCCCAGTAGATCTTGTGCTGCATCCGCGAGGCGAACGTCATCTTCTTGAACGGCCCCACGAAGTGCCAGTTCTCGTTCGCCGCCGCGAGGTCGCCGGCGATCTCGATCTCGCGCGGATCGCCGACCCCCAGCCCCATGTCGTGGGCCATCCGGATGTACTTGATCGACATCGGGTCGAAGCCCATCAGCTTGGCCGCCACCGCGTCGATCGCCACCTGATCGGCGCTCGCCAGCAGCACGTTCTTGGCGTGCGGCAGCATGCAGCGCGGCCCCGGACCGTCGCCCGCGAACGTGCCGTCCATCACCGCGAACACGCCGCGGTGGATCTTCTTCTGGATCATCAGCAGGTCGACCAGCGTCTCGTGGATGACCGGGTGAGTCCAGTGGCGGTGCTCGTTCAGCAGCCCGCCGAACGCGTTCTTCATCGCCCCGGTCGTGGTCGTGAAGACGTGGGTCTTCACCGTCGGCAGGTGGATGATGTTCTCCCCGAGGAAGCGCTTCGGGATCATGAAGCCCTTCGGGTAGACCTGGTTGAGGCAGGTGAACTGCTTCGTCAGATCGCCGACCGCGTCGCGGATGTTGATCCAGTCCTCGGTCTCGTAGATGTGGATGTTGCGCAGCCCGTGCGCCGCGACGACGTGCAGCTGCTTGTTCTCGCGCTCACCGAGGTGCGCGTCGATCACGACGGTGCGATTGTGGCAGGCGTGAATCAGGTTCGGATCGTAGCCGTCCTTCTTCATCGCCTTGATCACGCCGTCGAGCTGCCACGGCGTCGTCGAGCTGCCGGGGAAGAAGAAGTGCCAGGAGATGTTGACCTTGAGCGCGGTATCGGCGTCCCTGGCGACGACGTCCTGATAGCCGGCGAGGTTCATGAGCGTGTGATAGTCGCGCAGCACGGTGGCGGGCGACGTTTTCAGCACGGCGACTTTCGATTTAGCCATTGATCAGACTGGTCCCGTAGATGATGAGCGCCACCGACACCGCCCAGAGCGCGACGCAGGCGAGCAGCGGGCGGTCGTTGAGCAGCATGTCCGACGGGCTGCCGCCGCCTTCCTTCTGGTGAACGAGATACAGATAACGAAAGATTCCGTAGAGCGGAAACACCAGCGTCAGCCCGAGGTAGTCGGTGCCGTATTTCGCGACCGTCTCGTCGCTGACGGTGGAGATGACGTAGGTGACGAGCGTCGAGGCGGTGACGACCGCGATCATCTGGTCGAGCAGGTAGGGGCTGTATTCCTCGAGAATCGGCCGGTGGCCGGTGGCGCCGTCGGCGAGCAGCACCAGCTCGTGGCGGCGCTTGCTGAGCGCGAGGAAGAGCGCCAGCAGAATCGTCAGGATCAGCAGCCAATGGCTGATCGGCACGTCGATCGCCACCGCGCCCGCGACCGCCCGCAGCACGAAGCCGATCGCGATCGTCAGCACGTCGATGATGACGACGTGCTTGAGCGGACCCGAGTAGAGGGCGAGCAGCGCGACATAGGTGAGTGCGACCGCGGCGAACATCGGGCCGAGAAACCACGCCGCGCCGAGCGCGCCGGCGCCCAGCACCGCGGCGGCGCCGAGCGCCGTCGCCGGAGACACCGCGCCGGAGGCGATGGGACGGAATCGTTTGCGCGGATGCAGGCGATCCTTCTCGCGGTCGGCGACGTCGTTGATCAGGTAGACGACGCCCGAGAGCACGCAGAAAATGCCGAAGGCGGCCAGCGCCTGCCCGATGGCTTCGGGTACCAGGAACGCCGGCGCCGTGCCGCGCTGGCCGAACAGCAGCGCCGCGAAGACGATCAGGTTCTTCGTCCACTGCGACGGCCGCAGGGACACGAACAGGCTCAGCGCCGTCGAGCGTTCGCTGGGCGTCTCGGTCGTGATGGGTAAAGTTCCGTTATGCGCCATGCGCGAGTAAGCCGCGTGGCGGGCCGTGCGACTTACTTGAAGCTGCTGATGGCCTCTTTTTCCGTGTCGTACGTTTCGAACACGGTGAGCAGCTTCGTGATCGCCAGGAGATCCTGAATGCGCTTCGTCAGGTTCAGCAGCTTGAGCTTGCCCCCCTGACGGCTGACGGTCGTGTAAGTGCGGACGATTTCCCCGAGGCCCGCCGAATCGATATAGGGCACTTCCTCGAGATTGAGAAGCAGCTGCTTCTTGTCCTGCTGGATCAAGGAGTTGATCTTGTCCTTGAGGAGCTCGTCCCCCTCGCCGAGGGTCATCTTGCCTTTCAGGTCGAGAATCGTTACTCCTTCGACGACCCGTTCCTCGATCTGCATCGCCGCGTTCTCCTCGCGCTGCCAGCCCGACCGCGCTGCGTGACGGCCGGAGCCCCTGTGGGTCCGGCCCTTCCAATTCGCTGAATTCGACCGGCCAGCGTACTACGTAAGTCGAAATAGAGTCAAGAATTGCAGCTGTTTACGGCCAGTTCCCGATCAATACAGCCGGACGTTCAGCCGGCGGATGGGCGCCCCGTCCTTGCTGAGCGTCCCGGTCACGTCGGCGGTGATGAGCAGGATGTACTCGACCACGATGGGGTGCAGCGTGGGGAAGCGCGAGAGCAGCAGCGCCGCGCCGCCCGCCACGTACGGGCTGGCGAACGACGTTCCCGACGCCGTGATCGTCCCCCCTTCGCTCATCAGCCACGGGGCGGTGACCGAAACGCCCGGAGCCCAGATGTTGACGCACACGCCGAAATTGCTGAAGCCCGCTTCCTGGTCGCTGATGTCCGTCGCCGCCACCGTCGCGACGCCGTTCGGCACGTTGTTGACGTTGTAGCCCGCCCCCGCCGGCGAGCTGTAGCAGGCGTTGATCGCCTGGCCGGTCAGCGGATTGCCGTTCCCCGCGGCGACGGCGTAGAACACGCCGGACAGCGACGAGTTCACCACCGCACGGTTCAACGAGTTGATCGGCAGGATGCCGCCGAGGCTGATGTTGGCGACCGCCGGCTTGGCCGCGTTTGCCGTGACCCAGTCGACCCCTTGAATGATCAGCGACGGCGTCGAGACGCCGGCGCAGCCGACCACCTTCACGCCGGTGACCGGCGCGCCGGGAGCGACCCCGACGGTGAAGTCGCCGTTGTCCCTGGCCGCGATGATGCCGGCGACGCCCGTGCCGTGCCCGTTGCAGTCGGCATTTGCCTCGCCGGGGAAGAACGACACGTGGTTCACGAGATTGATGTCCGGATGCGTGGCATCGACGCCGGTGTCGATGACGTAGACATTGACGCCCGTCACGGTGCCGCTGCCGTCGCCGGACGCCGCCGTGCTCTGGTCGGCGTGCACTTTCGGAATGCCCCAGTCCACCGTCTGCGCCGCGGTCCTGATCGGGAACAGCGACAGCGGCTCGTCGGGCTCGATCGTCTCGACCATCGGGTTGCGCCGCAGCGCCTCGATCTGCGCGTCGGTGAGCGACGCCGAGAAGCCCTGCAGCGCGCGGCTGAAGAACCCCTGGGCGCGGAACGCGTGACGGCGCTCGAGCGACATCACCGCGCCGAGCACGGCGCGCGAGTGGTACGCCGCCGTGGGACGCTGGGTCCGCTCGTCGGCCGCGAACTCCCGCTCGAACGGCGCGAAGTCGACCGTGCTCTTGAACGTGACGATGACCGGCGTGCCGCCGGCGGCGGACTGCGCCGCGGCATGAGCCGCGGACGCGGCCACGCAGAGCGATGCGATGAATACGGTACGGAGAGCGGACCCCATCGAACCTCCAGCGCCGGATCCTATCCGCGGTTTCCGGCGCTGTCGAGCTTCAACTCTGGCGGGTCGAAAAGGCTCCCTCAGGGATGACTTCTAGGCGTGGCTCTGGCCGGTCTGCGGCGGCGCTCCGGCGACCCGCTCGCGCAGCGTTTCGATCACCACGTAGAGGACGGGGATGAAAATGACGTTGAGGAACGTCGAGACGAACATCCCGCCCGCCACCGCCGTGCCCACCGAGTGGCGCGCTTCCTGGCCCGCGCCCGTCGCGAACACCAGCGGCAGCACGCCGAGGATGAACGCCAGCGACGTCATCAGGATCGGCCTCAGCCGGATGCGCGCCGCTTCGACCGCGGCGTCGACGATCGACATGCCGCGATGCCGCAGCTGTTCGGCGAACTCGACGATCAGGATCGCGTTCTTGGCCGACAGGCCGATCAGCATGACCAGTCCGACCTGGCAGTAGACGTCGTTCGCCAGGCCGCGCGCCCACTGCGCCGACAGCGCGCCGAGCACCGCGATCGGGACGCCGAGCAGCACGATGAACGGCAGGACCAGGCTCTCGTACTGCGCCGCCAGCGTCAGGTACACCAGCAGCAGCGCCAGCCCGAAGATCAGCGCCGCTTGATTCCCCGCCTTGGTCTCTTCCAGCGAGATCCCCGACCACGCGTAGGTCATGCCCGGCGGCAGGGCGCTGGTCGCGACCCGCTCCATCTCTTTCAGGGCGATGCCGGAGCTCACTCCGGGCGCCGGTGATCCGTTCAGCGTCGCCGCCCGGAACAGGTTGAAGTGACTGATGACCTGCGGCGCCGTCGTCTCCTTGACCGTCACCAGGCTCTCGAGCGGCACCATCTGGCCGGTGCGCGCGCGGGCGTAGAGCTGCCGCAGATCCTGCGGACTCGCCCGGTAACTCGGCTCCGCCTGGACGTAGACGCGATACGCGCGGTTGTTGAACTGGAAGTCGTTCACGTACGACGAGCCGAGGAACGTCTGCATCGCGCTGGTGATCTCGTTCAGCGGCACGCCGGCGGCGAGCGCGCGCTGGCGGTCGATGCTGACCAGCAGCTGCGGATCGTTCGAGGTGAAGGAGGTGAACACGCCGCGCAGCAGCGGCGACTGCGCCGCCGCGCCCATCACGCCGTAGGCGCCGCGGGTCAGCGTCGCGATGTCGGTGCCGGTCTGATCGAGCACCTGGAACTCGAACCCGCCGTAGCGGCTGAGGCCCGGGATCGATGCCGGCGCGATCGAGACCACCACCGCGCCCGGAATCGACATCAGCTTCGGCATCACCCGGCCGATCACCGCCTGCGCCGAGTGTCCCGCCCCTTTCCGTTCGTCGAACGGCTTGAGCCGGATGAACATGATCCCCTGGTTCGGCGCCGCGCCGGAGAAGCTGAATCCCATCACCGAGAACATCGACATGATGTCTCGATCCTGCTTGAGGATGTTCTCGGCCTGCCGGGCGATGTTGCCGGTGTACTCCAGCGACGAGCCCGCCGGCGCCTGCACGACGGTCAGGAAGTAGCCGAGATCCTCCTCCGGCAGGAACGACCGCGGCACCCTCGCGTTGACCCAGTAGGTCAGCCCCAGGGAGACGGCGAACAGCGCGACCAGGGCCCAGCGCGATCGCATGCCGCGCTTCAGGAACCGGACGTAGGTGTTGGTGCCGGACGTGATGCCGCGCTCGAACAGCGAGAAGAAGCGTCCCTTGCGGTGGCTCTCGCGATCCAGCAGCAGCGCCGACAGCGCCGGCGTCAGCGTCACCGCGTTGAACGCCGACAGCGCCACCGCGAAGGCGATGGTGATCGCGAACTGCGCGTAGAGCCGTCCGGTGGTGCCCGGGAAGAACGCGATCGGCACGAACACCGCGATCAGCACGAGCGCGGTCGCGATCACCGCGCCCAGCACCTCGCGCATCGCGTCGATCGCCGCCTGCCGCGCCGGCTTGCGGTATTCCTGGATGTGCCGCTCGATGTTCTCGATCACGACGATCGCGTCGTCGACGACGATGCCGGTGGCGAGGATGATGCCGAACAGCGTCAGCGTGTTGATGGAGAAGCCCATCAGCTTGATGAACGCGAAGGCGCCGATGAGCGACACCGGGATGGTGATCGTCGGGATGATCGTGCTGCGCCACGTCTGCAGGAACACGAAGATGACGATGACGACGAGCACGATCGCTTCGGCGAGCGTCTTCAGCACTTCGCGGATCGAGTCGCTGACCACCTCGGTCGTGTCCAGGGCGATCTGCAGGCGGAGCCCCGGAGGAAACGAGGCCGACAGCCGCTGAATCTCCTCGCGGACGCCGCGCGAGACGTCGAGCGCATTCGCCGACGGCAGCTGGATGACGCCGAAGCCGACCGCGTCCTGGCCCTGGAACCGCAGCTCGGCGGCGTAGGTCTCGGCTCCCAGCTGGGCGTAGCCGACGTCCTTGAGGCGCACCAGCGATCCGTCGGCGCCGGACTTGAGGATGATGTTGTCGAAATCGGGCGCGTCGGGCAGGCGGCCTTCGACGCGGACGCTCAGCTGATACAGCTGTCCCTTCGGCGCGGGCGACTGGCCGAGCGCGCCGGCGGCGACCTGGATGTTCTGCTCGCGCAGCGCGCTGGTGACGTCGCCGGCGGTGAGCTGCCGCGCCGCCAGCCGCTGCGGGTCCAGCCACAGGCGCATCGAGTACTTGCGCTCGCCGAAGATCATGACGTCCGCCACGCCGGGGACGCGTTTCAGCGCGTCCTTCACGTAGACGTCGATGTAGTTGCTGAGGAACAGCGAGTCGTACTCGCCGCCCTCCGCGAACACGCCCGCCGCCATCACGAAGCCGGTGTTCTGCTTGTTGACGGTGATGCCGAGCGCGCGCACTTCCGTGGGCAGGCGGCCGAGCGCCTGCGACACGCGGTTCTGCACGTCGACCTGCGCCAGGTCCTGATCGCGGCTGATGTCGAAGGTGACGTTGATGCTCGAGAAGCCGCTGTTGGTGCTCGAGGAGGACATGTAGAGCATGCCCTCCACGCCGTTGATCGCCTGCTCGAGCGGCGTGGTCACGGCGGTCTCGACTTCCTGCGCGTTGGCGCCGGTGTAGACCGCGTTGACCGAGATCTGCGGCGGCGCGAGCGCCGGATACTGCGCCACCGGCATCGTCGGGATGGCGACGAGGCCGGCGAGGATGATGACCAGCGAGCAGACCGACGCGAGGATCGGCCGGGTGATGAAGGTGTTGACGAACATTATTCGGGCCTGACCGGCGCGCCGTCGGCGATCTTCTGGATCCCCGAGACGATCAGCTTCTCGCCGGGCTTGAGGCCGCTGGTGACGATGTATTCGTTCTCGCGGATCTCGCCGACCGAGATCGGGCGCTGCTTCGCGGTCAGGCCGTTCGGCCCCTGCTCGGCGACGAACGCGAAGTACTGGCCGGAGACGCGCGACACGGCGGTAACCGGCACCGTGAGGCCCTGGGCCGATCGCCAGATCACGCGCACCTTGACGAACTGCTGCACCCGGACGCTGGGCGGCACGTCGCGCAGCAGCGCCTTGGCGAGCACCGTCTGCGTCGACGGGTCGACGCGCGGCGCCACGAACGAGACCGGGTTGGTGGCGATGACCTTCCCCTCGGCGTCGAGGATCTGCGTCGTCAGCCCGACGCGGAGATCCGGCGCCTGCCCGACCGGCACCTGGATGTAGGCTTCGAGTCCCGCCTTGTCGTCGATCGTGGTGATCTCCGTCTGCGTGGTGACGCGATCCCCTTCACGGATCGCGATGTCTCCCACCACGCCGGCGGTGGGCGCGGTGACGCGGAAGTACTGAAGCTGCACGCGCCCCTCGCGCACCTGGGCGTCGAGCGCGGCGAGCGCGGCTTCGGCGCTGTCGAGGTTGCGTTTCGCGGTGTCGAACTCGTTCTGGCTGATCGCGCCGGCCTTGAGCAGCGACTGCAGCCGCTCGACCTGCCCCTTCCAGTATGCGACCTCGGACACGCGGCCGGCGCGCTGCGACTCCGTGTTCTGCACCGTCGCGGTCTGCTTCTCCGGATCGATCTGCAGGATCGGCGCGCCGGCGCGCACGGCGTCGCCGGACTTCACGAAGATGCGGGTGACCCGGCCGTCGACCTGCGGCTGAATCGTGGTCGAGTGGAGGGAGCGGACCGTCGAGATGAACTCCGACGCAATCTCGAGCGGGCGGTTCTGCAGCGTGACGATGCCGACCGGGGTCGCCGGCGGCGCGCCGCCGCGTCCAGCGGCGCCGGGGGCGCCGGCTCCGTTGCCGCCGCCGTCGTTGCACGCGGCCAGCGGCACCGCGATCAGAAAGGGGAGAACGGAACGCCGAACTCGGCTGCAGCGCGTAGACATGATACGAGTGCTCAGACCTTAGACTCTCACGCGGCGCGGAAGGTCCCGCACGCGGAGGTCCGCAAAAAAGGAAGGCCACGCCCGATGCGTGGCCTCTGGGCGATGGCGCCGACGAGGGGTTAAGCGCCCCCGGCCCCGGCGAACTTGCGGGACTGGAAGCATTCCCGGCAGAACACCGGGCGGCCCTGAGTCGGGCGGAACGGAACGGTGGTTTCCTTGCCGCAGGCCGAGCAGTTGGTGCTCGTCTCCACGCGCTCGCGGCCGACGCCGCCGCCGCCCGACGGGCGCGCCGCGCGCTTCGCCTTGCAGCTCTTGCAGCGTTTCGGTTCGTTCTTGAAGTTCTTGTCGGCGAAGAACAGCTGCTCGCCGGCAGTCCAGACGAAAGGGGCCCCGCAGTCGACACAGTCGAGAGTCTTGTCCTGGAACTCCATCACTACCTCTTTCACTCGCCCCTGCTATCCCGCCACCCTGGCGGGATGCCGGGCCCCGGCATGGTCATCCGGACCCGGCCCCAACGTGTGCTTAATCCGATTCGCGGCGCTGCTTCTTGCGCGTCCGCTTACGCGCGAGCGCCTGCTTGGCGCGGCGGCGATCTCCAGGTTTCAGGTAGAAGGAGTGCTTCTTGATATCCTTGATGATATCTTCCTGCTGCACCTTCCGCTTGAACCGGCGTAGCGCGCTCTCGATGGATTCGCCATCCTGCACTTTCACTTCAGCCAAGCTTGCTTACACCCCCCTTGGCCGACTGTAATCCCCCGGTCTGGTCCATTGGATCCGTCGGAATACGCTAGGCTATCACAGGTGCCCGTCAATCCTCGCAGCAAAGCTCGGGCTGCTTCGCCCTCACGTAACTCGTTACCCGCCAACCGCTTAGGAGTCTCGTGCGGGTCTTGATCGCCGGCGGCGGCGGACGCGAGCACGCCCTCGCCTGGCGCCTCGGACGCGAGCGGCCGGCGGCGCTGTTCTGCGCGCCGGGCAACCCCGGCATCGCCGCGATCGCGCAGACCGTGCCGATCGAGGCGTCCGATCCGGATGCGCTGCTCGCGCTCACACTACGTGAGTCGATCGATCTCACGGTGATCGGTCCCGAGCTGCCGCTGGATCGCGGCGTCGTCGATCGCTTCCGCGCGGCGGGGCGCCGCATCTTCGGTCCGCCGCGCGCCGCGGCGCAGCTCGAGTGCAGCAAGGCGTTCGCCAAGGGTTTCATGGCGCGCCACGGGATCCCGACGGCGCGCTACCGCGTCTGCGAGTCGTCCGGGGAGGCGCGCGGCGTCGTCGATCGCGGCGAGTTCGGCTTTCCGGTCGTGCTGAAGGCCGACGGACTCGCCGCGGGAAAAGGGGTCGTGATCGCGGCGGACCGCGCCGCCGCGCACGACGCGATTCGCGCCGCGATGGACGATCGGCAGTTCGGCGCCGCGGGCGCGCGTCTCGTCGTCGAGGAGTGTCTCTCGGGGCCGGAAGTCTCGTTCTTCGCGCTCTGCGACGGCACCCGCGCGCTGCCGATCGCGTCCGCGCAGGACCACAAGCGGATCTTCGACGGCGACCAGGGGCCGAACACCGGAGGGATGGGGGCGTTTGCGCCGAGTCCGCTGCTCGACGCGGCGATGGACGCGCGCATCATGCGCGAGATCGTCGAGCCCGTGCTCGGCGGCATGCGCGCGGAAGGCACCGAATATCGCGGCTTCCTCTACGCCGGGTTGATGATGACCTGCGACGGTCCGAAGGTGATCGAGTACAACGTCCGCTTCGGCGATCCGGAAGCGCAGGCGGTGCTGCCGCTGATCGACGGCGATTTCCTGGCGCTGCTCGCGGCCGCGGCCGACGGAGATCTGCGCGGACGCCGCGTCACGCTCACCGCCGGCGTTTCGGTCGGCGTCGTCATCGCCGCCGCCGGTTATCCCGGACCGGTGCGGAGCGGCGATCCGATCGCGGGGCTCGAGGCCGCCGGACGCGTCCCCGGCGTCACCGTCTTTCACGCCGGCACCGCCCGTCGCGGCGAGCAGATCGTGACCGCCGGCGGCCGCGTGCTCACCGTCGTGGCGACGGCGCCCGACTACCAGTCGGCGATTGACCGCGCCTACCAGGCGGCATCGCTGATATCGTTCGACGGAATGCAGTACCGCCGTGACATCGGCCGCAAGGCGGTGAGATTTCTAGAGGAGAAGCAGGGATCAGGAACCGGTTCCTGATCCTTTCGTGTCGAGGACAGCGACAGATGCCACAAGTTTTGATCCTGATGGGTTCGGACTCCGACGCCCCGGTGATGCAGGCGGCGGTCGACACGCTGAGGGAATTCGGCATCACCAGCGAAATGACGGTGGCGAGCGCGCATCGTTCCCCGGCTCGCGTCATGCGCCTGGTGGAGGAGGCCCCCGGGCGCGGCGTGAAAGTGTTCATCGTCGGCGCCGGCGCCGCGGCGCATCTCGGCGGCGTCGTGGCGGCGCACACCATCCTGCCGGTGATCGGCGTGCCGATCGATTCGTCGGCGCTGAAAGGACTGGACGCGCTGCTGTCGACGGTGCAGATGCCTCCGGGGGTTCCCGTCGCGACCGTGTCGATCGGCAAGCCCGGTGCGACCAACGCCGCGGTGCTCGCCGCCCAGATCCTGGCCGTGGGAGACAAGGCGATGGCGGACAAGCTGGCTCAATACAAGACCAAGCTGGCCGAGAAGGTCGAGGCTGCCGCCGCAAAGCTGAGCGGCTCGCCCGCCTGACGCGTCACGGTCGCCGCAGCGGCTCCGCCGCGGCTCCGCCGCGCAGGCGGACCGGAGACCACGAGCTTCACCAAGACCACTAAGATGTCCCCGGGCGCTTTGTGATCTTTGTGATCTTCGTGACCTTTGTGCCGGAGCCTGAGTCGTAAGCCGTGAAATACGCGATCGTCACCTTCGGCTGCCGCGTGAACCACGCGGATTCGCTGCGCATCGAGGAGGACCTGCGTGCGCGCGGCGGCGTCGAGGCGCCGTCGTGTGACGCCGACGTCGTCGTCGTCAACACCTGCTCGGTCACCGCCACGGCGGACCAGGGGGCGCGGCAGGCGATCCGCCGCATCGCGCGCGCCAATCCGTCCGCGAAGATCGTCGCGACCGGCTGTTATGCGACCAGGTGCGAGGACGACTTCGCGGCGCTGCCCGTCACCGTCGTCCGCAACAGCGACAAGCTGAGTTTTGCCCGGACGTTGGGTGCTGACCCGCCTGATGGCCCGTGCGGCGCCCCTGTCGAACCCGGCGTTGCCGGCCGCACCGCCTTCACCATCCGCGCGCAGACGGGATGCGAGGAGCAGTGCGCCTACTGCATCATCCCGGCCACCCGCGGCGCGTCGCGCAGCGCGGCGATCCAGGCGCTGGTGGCGGACGTCGAGCGCGCCGCCGAGGCGGGCTTCAAGGAAGTGGTCGTCACCGGCGTGCACCTCGGGTCCTACGGCCGCGATCTGGCGCCTGCCGCGTCGCTGCTCGATCTGCTGCGCGCGTTGGACCGCGTCCGCGGCGACGTGACGTTCCGCGTCAGTTCGCTGGAGCCGATGGACTGCACCCCGGCGATCGTCGATTTCGTCGCCGGCAGCGGACGGTTCATGCCGCACTTTCACCTGCCGCTGCAGCACGCCAGCGATCGCGTCCTCGCCGCGATGCGCCGGCCGTACACGCTCGGCTACTACCGCCGGCTCGTCGACGGCATCGTCGCGCGGCTGCCGCACGCGTCGATTGGCTCCGACATGCTGGTCGGGTTCCCCGGCGAGACCGATGCGGACGTCGCCGCGAACCTGGAGTACCTGCCGGCCTCACCGCTGACGCACCTGCACGTGTTCCCCTACTCGGATCGTCCGGGGACCGCGGCGACTGCGATGCGGGACAAGGTGCACGGCGCCGTGATCCGCGAGCGCGCGGCGCAGTTGCGGGAGATCGGCGTGGGGCTGTCGCGGCGCTTCCGGGCGTCGCAGGCGGGAACCGTGCGTCCCGGGCTGACGCTGGAGGACGGCACGCTGGTAGTGACGGACAACTATCTGAAGGTGCGAATCGCGCCGGGGATTGCGCGAAACACCCGCGTGGCGGTCAGGATTCCACCGGCAGGCGGCGACCTGGAGGTCGGTCCTACTGGATCAGTGCCGCCAGCCGTTGTGCGGGGGATCGCAGCCGCGTCGACTCCGTAATCAGCTGCCCGCACGCCGCGCGGATGTCGCGGCCGCGCGATTTGCGCACCGAGACGGTGAGGCCGCGCTCGGCGACGATCTGGGCGAAGCGGTTGATGCGCGCCTCCGACGGCCGCTCGTAGGGAATCCCGGCCGCCTCGTTCAGCGGCAGCAGGTTCACCTTGGCCTTGACGCCGTTCAACAGCCGGACGAGGCGCCGCGCGTCCTCGTCGGTGTCGTTGACGTCCTTCAGCATCACGTACTCGAACGTGATCCGCTCGCGGCGCTTCACCGGGAAACGGCGGCAGGCGTCGAGCAGTTCCTTCAGCCCGTACTTGCGGTTGATCGGCACCAGCAGGTCGCGCTGATCCTCGGTCGTCGCGTGCAGCGAGATCGCGAGGTTCGGCATCAGCGGCTCCGTCGCGAGACGCTCGAGCGCGGGCAGCACGCCGACGGTCGACAGCGTCACCCGCCGCGGGTTGACGCTCAGGCCGTGATCGTCGGCGAGGATGCGGAGCGCCTTCATCACCGCGTCGTAGTTGTGCAGCGGCTCGCCCATCCCCATCAGGACGATGTTGAAACGCGACTGCAGCATGTGCAGCTCGCGCGCCAGCACGCGGACCTGTCCGACGATCTCGCCGGCGGTGAGATTCCGGATGATCCCCATCTTGCCCGTGAGGCAGAAGCCGCACTTCATCGCGCAGCCGACCTGCGTCGACAGGCAGAAGGTGTTGGCGGGCGTATCGGGAATGAACACCGATTCGATCAGCTGCCCGTCTTCGAGGCGCAGCAGGAACTTGGTCGTGCCGTCCGACGACTTTTCCTTCCGCACCAGCTCGGGCGTGACGATGCGGAAGCTGCCGGCGAGGGCGGAGCGAAGGTCGCGGCCGAGGTCGGTCATCTCACCGAAATCGGTCACACCCCGCTTGTGCACCCATTGAAACAGCTGGCGTCCGTGAAAACGCGGGTGCCCCATCGATTCGAGCGCCTGCTCGAGTTCGGCGAGTTCCAGTTCCGCGAGATCGTGGCGCGCTTCGGTGATCATTGAAAGGTCCCGGATCTTCGATTGTACTCCGGCCGTCCAGCACGGCTTTTCGGCTCGGCCCCGGTTGCGCGACAGGCGGATCGCGTGATAACATCCCTGCAGATTTCGGCTCCCGTAATCCCTTCTCAGTCAAGCAGTTAGACTCACAATCCGGCATGGTCACACGCGAGGTCCTGGATACCGGTCTTCGTCTCATCACCGAGTCGATGCCGCACGTCCGGTCCGTCAGCATCGGCGTGTGGCTGACGCGCGGCTCCCGGCACGAACGCATCGAGCAGGGGGGGATCGCGCATTTCGTCGAGCACATGCTGTTCAAGGGCACCGCGTCCCGGACGGCGGAAGACATCGCTCAGGCGATCGATTCGATTGGCGGCCAGCTCGACGCCTTCACCGCGAAGGAGTACGCCAGCTACTACATCAAAGTGCTCGACGAGCACCTGCCGACCGCCGTCGACCTCCTCTCCGACATCGTCATGAATCCGAAGTTCGATCCGGACGACATCGAGAAGGAGAAGAAGGTGATCCTCGAAGAGATCAAGATGGTCGAGGATACGCCGGACGATCTGGTGCACGAGCTGTTCACGCAGCACTTCTGGGAGGGGCACGCGCTCGGCCGGCCGATTCTCGGCTCGCGTGAGAGCGTCGAGTCGTTCACCAGCGAGATCCTGCAGGAGTATTTCGACGCCGCCTACGTGGCGCCGAATCTGATCGTGTCGGCGGCGGGAAACGTCGAGCACGCGCGGCTGCGGGAGCTGGTCGACGGCGCGTTCGGCGGGCTGCGAACCGACGCCGGCCCTTACAGCGACAGCGTGCCGCGGGTGGTGCCGCAGGTGATGCTCCGCTCGAAGGAGCTGGAGCAGAGCCACGTGTGCCTGGGCACCAACAGCTACCAGCAGAATCATCCCGACCGGTACGTGAGCTACATCATGAACACGGTGCTCGGCGGGTCGATGAGCTCGCGGCTGTTCCAGAACGTCCGCGAGAAGCGCGGGCTCGCCTACGCGGTGTTCAGCGGCCTGAGCGCCTATCGCGACGCCGGCAACATCACGATCTACGCGGGGTGCGCCAACGAGGCCGTCCCCGAAGTGGTGGATCTCTGCGTCGAGGAGCTGCGGCGGATGAAGCAGCCGGTCCCCGACGCCGAGCTGCGGCGCGCCAAGGATCATCTGAAGGGCAGCCTGATGCTCAGCCTCGAGAACACGGCGAGCCGGATGTCGCACCTGGCGCGGCAGGAGATCTATTTCGAGCGGCACTTCGGGCTGGACGAGACGCTCGCCGGCGTGGAACGGGTGAGCGCACAGGACGTGGTGCGGGTGGCGAGCGATCTGTTCGCCAACGGGTCGCTGGCGGCGACGATCGTCGGGCCGGCGCCGCGGCAGGTGACGCGGGCGCAGCTGGATCTGGGATGATTCAACGCTATACCCATCCGGAGATGGGCGCGATCTGGAGCGATCGCCGCCGTTACGAAACCTGGCTCGACGTCGAGCTTGCCGCCGCCGACGCGATGGCGGAGGCGGGTCTGGTGCCCCGCGAGGCCGCCGCGGAGATGCGCGCCAGGGCGGGCTTCGACATCGCGCGGATCGAGGAGATCGAGTCGGTCACACAGCACGACGTGATCGCCTTCACCACCGCCGTCGCCGAGAAGGTGGGGCCGTCGGCGCGGTGGCTGCACTTCGGGCTGACCTCCTCCGACGTCATCGACACCGCGCAGGCGATCCAGATGCGCGAGGCCTGCGCTCTGCTGGTCCGCAACATCGGCACGTCGATGGAAGCGGTGCGCGAGCGCGCCGAGGAGCATCGCCGCACGCCGATGATCGGCCGCACGCACGGCGTGCACGCCGAGCCGATGACGTTCGGGCTCAAGCTGGCGCTCTGGTACGCCGAGCTGCAGCGCGACCTGGATCGCCTGCTCCGCGCCCGCGACGTGGTGTCGGTCGGCAAGATCTCCGGCGCGGTCGGCACCTTCGCGCATCTCGATCCCTCGATCGAGGCGCGCGTCTGCGAGCGCCTCGGCCTGCAGCCGGCGCCGGTGTCGTCGCAGGTGATCCAGCGCGACCGCCACGCCGAGCTGCTGTCCGCGCTGGCGATCACCGCCGCGTCGCTCGAGAAGTTCGCGCTCGAGATCCGCGGACTGCAGAAGACCGAGATCGGCGAGGTCGAGGAGCCGTTCGGCAAGGGGCAGAAGGGCTCGTCGGCGATGCCGCACAAGCGCAATCCGATCGGCTGCGAGCAGATCGTCGGCCTGGCGCGGCTGGTGCGCGGCAACGCGATGGCGGCGCTGGAGAACGTCGCGCTGTGGCACGAGCGCGACATCTCGCATTCCTCCGTCGAGCGCGTCATCCTGCCCGACAGCTTCATCGCGCTCGATCACATGCTGCGCCGGTTCACCCGCATCGTCCGCGGGATGGTGGTGTATCCGGCGCGGATGCTCGAGAATCTCGGCCGCTCGCGCGGCGTGGTGTTCTCGGGGACGCTGCTCCTCGAGCTGGCCAGACGCGGCATCTCGCGCGAGCAGGCCTACGAGTGGGTGCAGCGCAACGCGATGCGCGCGTTCCACGAGGAGAAGGACTTCAAGACGCTGTTCCTCGCCGACCCGGACGTGATGGCGGTGCTCACGCCGGCGGAGGTCGAGAAGGCGTTCGACCTGAACGATCAGCTGCGCAACGTCGATGCCGTCATCGATCGCGTGTTCAACCGGGAGCTCGTGGGTGCCGGCACCGCCCGGCGGATCGAACTCGAGAAGAGGCCATGAGAGCAAGAGTCTTCGTGACGCTCAAGAAGTCCGTGTTCGACCCGCAGGGCAAGACCATCGCCGATGCGCTGCATTCGATGGGATACACCGGCGTGGGCGACGTGCGGCAAGGCAAGTTCTTCGAGCTCGACATCGCGGCGGCGTCGGCCGACCAGGCGAAGACGCTCGCGTCGGAGGTCGCCGACAAGGTGCTGGCGAATCCGGTGATCGAAAGCTACAGGGTGGAAGTGGAGTAGCGCAGTGCGGCGGGGAAGGGCGGACGCCGCCCTGCCGGGCGGAGGCAACGGATGAAATTCGGAGTCGTGGTGTTTCCGGGATCGAACTGCGATCACGACGCGTACCACGCGGCGAAGCACGTGCTCGGCCAGGATGCCGAGTTCCTCTGGCACAAGGACCGCGGCCTCAAAGGCGCCGACGTCGTCATCCTGCCCGGCGGCTTCGCCCATGGCGATTACCTGCGGACCGGCGCGATTGCCCGCTTCTCGCCGATCATGCCCGCGATCCAGGAGTTCGCCCGCCGCGGCGGACCGGTGCTCGGCATCTGCAACGGGTTCCAGGTGCTGCTCGAATCGGGGCTGCTCCCCGGCGCGATGCTCCGCAACCGCGATCTGAAGTTCCACTGCGAGCAGGTCACGGTCCGCGTCGAGCAGACCGACACCCCCTTCACCGCCGCCGCCGTGAAGGGGCAGCGGCTGCGGCTGCCCATCGCGCACGGCGAGGGGAACTATTACGCCGACCCGGAGGTCGTCCGCCAGCTCGAAGCCGACCGGCGCGTGATCTTCCGCTACTGCGACGAGCGCGGCGAGGCCACCGATGCCGCCAACCCCAACGGCGCGGTGAACGGCATCGCCGGAATCTGCAGCGAGGCGCGGAACGTCGTCGGCCTGATGCCCCATCCCGAGCGCGCCTGCGAGTCGCCGCTGGGCAGCGCCGACGGGTTGATCCTGTTCGAGTCGGTCGTCACCTCGCTGGCGCGCGAGGGCGCGGCGCGGACGGCATGACCGATGCCCGCGGCAATGCGCGGCTGGTCGGCACGCTGCTGTCGTTGAGCGCACTCGTGCTCTTCGCGGCCGGCGGGATCGCCTGGGCGGGCTGGCTGCCCTACCGGCCGGGAACCGCGCGGGCCCTCGCCGTCGCATTCGCGATGGTCGGCGTCGTCGATCTCGCGGTGGCGTGCTATTTCATGGTTCGATACCGATGACTGTCACACCCGAGGAATACGAGCGCATCAAGCGATCGCTCCGGCGCGAGCCGACCGAGACCGAGCTCGGCATCTTCTCGGTCATGTGGTCCGAGCACTGCAGCTACAAGAGCTCGCGCATCCATCTCAAGAAGCTCCCGACGCGAGGCGCGCGGGTGCTGCAGGGCCCGGGGGAGAACGCCGGCGCCGTCGACATCGGCGGCGGGCTCGCCGCGGTCTTCAAGATCGAGTCGCACAACCACCCGTCGTTCATCGAGCCGTACCAGGGGGCGGCGACCGGCGTCGGCGGCATCATCCGCGACATCTTCACGATGGGCGCGCGCCCCATCGCGCTGCTCAATTCGCTCCGCTTCGGCCCGCTCGACGCGTCGGCGCCGTCCGGCGCCGGCGCCGGCGACGCCGCGCGCACGCGCCGCATCATGGAAGGCGTGGTCAGCGGCATCGCCGGCTACGGCAACAGCATCGGCATCCCGACCGTCGGCGGGGAGATCGCATTCGAGGAGCCGTACACCAGCAATCCGCTGGTGAACGTGCTGTGCCTCGGCATCGTCAAGGCGGACGCGCTCGTAAAGGGCAACGCCTCCGGCGCCGGCAACCCGGTGTACTACGTCGGCGCCAAGACCGGCCGCGACGGGATCCACGGCGCGACGATGGCGTCGGCGGAGTTCGATGAGAAGGCGCTGGAGAAGCGGCCGGCGGTGCAGGTCGGCGATCCCTTCATGGAGAAACTGCTGCTCGAGGCCTGCCTGGAGCTGATGGCGACCGACGCGCTCATCGGCGTGCAGGACATGGGAGCCGCGGGGCTGACCTGCTCGACCTGCGAGATGGGGTCGCGCGGCGGCGCCGGCGTCGAGATCGACGTCATGCACGTGCCGCAGCGCGAGTCCGGCATGACCCCCTACGAGATCATGCTGTCGGAATCGCAGGAGCGGATGCTCCTGGTGGTGAAGAAGGGGCGCGAAGCCGAGGTCGAGAAGATCTTCGAGAAGTGGGATCTCCATGCCGCCCACATCGGCGAGGTGACCACCGACGGCATCATGCGCGTCAAGGACCACGGCACCGTCGTCGCCGAGATCCCGAACACCGCCCTGGTGGACGAGGCGCCGGTCTACGACCGGCCGGCGGCGCGTCCGGCGTATCTCGACGACGTGGGAACGTTCGACGCCGCCCGGCTGAAGCAGGTGCCGCCCCGCGAGGCGCTCCTCGCGCTGCTGGCATCCCCCACCATCGCGAGCAAGCGGTGGGTCTACCGCCAGTACGACACGATGGTGCGCACCAACACCATCGCCGCCGCCGGCATGACGGCGGGCGTCGTCCGCGTCAAGGGCACCGAGCGGGCGCTGGCGATCTCGACGGACGGCAACGGCCGCTACTGCTATCTCAACCCGCGGCGCGGCGCGATGCTGGCCGTCGCCGAAGCGGCGCGGAACGTGGCGTGCGCCGGCGCCGTTCCGATCGGCGCGACGAACTGCCTGAACTTCGGCAATCCCGAGCGTCCCGAGATCATGTGGCAGCTCGTCGAGGCGATCGAGGGGATCGCCGACGCGTGCCGCGCGCTGGACGTGCCGATCACCGGCGGCAACGTCAGCCTCTACAACGAAACGGACGGCCGCGCCATCTACCCGACGCCGATCATCGGGGTGGTCGGGCTGATGGAGGACGCGTCGCGTGTGCTCACCCGGGCGTTCCGCGGCAGCGGCGACGCGGTCGTGCTGCTCGGCGAGGACCGGGGGGAGCTCGGCGGAAGCGAGTACCTGAAGACGATCCACGGCCTGGTGCGCGGCGATGCGCCGGCGCTGGATCTCGCCCGCGAGGCGGCGCTCATCCGGCTGGTGACCGAGAGCGCGTCCGCCGGGCTGCTGCGCTCCGCGCACGACTGCTCGGACGGCGGCATTGCGGTCACGCTGGCGGAATGCAGCTTCGACACGGGAGGCGTCGGCGTGACCGCCGACCTCGCCAGCGAGGTCGAGCTCTTCAGCGAGACCGCGTCGCGAATCGTCGTGTCGGTGGAGGCGTCCAAAGAGCAGGAGCTGCTGGCGCGTGCCGCGGCCGCCGGGGTGCCCGCGCGGCGCATCGGCACCACCGGCGGATCGCGGCTGGCCATCCACGTGGATGGCCGGAGCGCGATCGACGTCGCCGTCACGGAGGCGGAGCGTCTGTGGAGCACCGCGCTCGAGCGGTATTTCAAAAGGGCGGTGGCATGAGCCAGAGCGCATCGGTCAACGGCGTGCCGCTGGACAAGTTCAAGGACGAGTGCGGGGTCTTCGGCATCTTCGGTCACCCCGAAGCGGCCAACCTCACGTATCTCGGCTTGTACGCGCTGCAGCACCGCGGGCAGGAAAGCGCCGGCATCGCGAGCGCCGACGGCGTGAAGATGCGCATCTCGCGCGCGATGGGGCACGTCGCCGACGCCTTCGACGAGCGCAGCCTCGAGGCGCTGCCCGGACACATTGCCATCGGCCACACCCGCTACTCGACCGCGGGCGAGAGCAAGCTGCAGAACGCGCAGCCCATCCTGATCGACTGCGCGCACGGACAGATCGCCATCGCCCACAACGGCAACCTGGTGAACGCCCGCGAGCTGCGCGATCGGCTCGTGCGCGACGGCTCGATCTTCCAGACCAGCAGCGACACCGAAGTCGTCCTGCACCTCTACGCGCGCTCGCGCGAGCATGCCGTCGAAGACGCCCTGGTCGAATCCATCTCCCAGGTCACCGGCGCCTTCTCGCTGGCGATGATGACCAAGGATCGCCTGATCGCGGCGCGCGACCCGCACGGGTTCCGGCCGCTCGCGCTCGGCAGGCTCGACGGCGCCTACATCGTCTGTTCGGAGACCTGCGCGCTGGATCTCATCGGCGCCACCTACCTCCGCGACGTGGAGCCCGGCGAGCTGCTGGTGATCAGCGATGGCGGACTTCGCTCGCTGCGTCCGTTTCCGCCGGCGCCGCTGGCGCACTGCGTGTTCGAGCACGTGTATTTCGCCCGGCCCGACAGCTACGTGTTCGGCCGCAGCGTGAACGAGGTGCGCACCGAGTTGGGGCGCATGCTGGCGCGCGAGTCCCGCGTCGACGCCGACGTCGTCTGTCCGATCCCCGACTCCGGCGTCTGTGCCGCCACCGGGTTCGCCGAGGCGTCCGGCATCCCGATGGAGATGGGGCTCATCCGCAATCACTACGTCGGCCGCACGTTCATCCAGCCGCAGCAGGCGATCCGGCATTTCAGCGTCCGCATCAAGCTCAATCCCGTGCGCAGCGTGCTGGAGGGGCGCCGCGTGGTGCTGGTCGACGATTCGATCGTCCGCGGGACCACCAGCCGCAAGATCGTGAAGATGGTGCGGGCGGCGGGGGCCAAGGAAGTCCACCTGCGGATCAGCTGCCCGCCGACCGTGTCGCCGTGCTTCTACGGCGTCGACACGCCGGACAAGGCGGAGTTGATCGCCGCGACCCACACGCTCGACCAGGTCCGCGAGTTCATCGAGGCGGACAGCCTCGCCTATCTGAGCATGGAGGGGCTGCTCGGCGCGGTCGGCAAGGAGCGCGGGTCGTACTGCACGTCGTGCTACACCGGCGTCTATCCGGTGGCGTTTCCGCGCGACGAGAAGGCCTACCTGCAGCTCGCGCTGAAGGTGGTCGAATGAAGATCGCCGCCGCCGCGCTCCTCGCGGCGTTCGCCGGCGCCGCTCTCCAGTCTCCGCCGGCGGCCACGCTCCGCTCGTCGATCGACAATCTCGGCAAGTTCGAGGCGCCGGTTCGCACCGCCGCGTCGCGTGAAGTCCGCCGCGCCGCGCCGGCGCAGGCGGTGCCGGCGCTGATGGCCGCGGCGACCGGCCACGCCGACGGCTACGTGCGGTTCCGCGCGCTGGTCCTGCTGTCCGGGTTCAACGACAGCCGCGCCCGCGAGGTGATGAGCGCGGCGCTCGACGAGCCCAACGATCGGCTGCGTACCGTGGCCTACGCCTACTTCGAGCACAACAAGGAGCGCGGCATGTCGGCGCGCCTGATCAAGGCGCTGGAGAAAGAGGACGGCGAGTTCGTGCGTCCGGCGCTGACGCGCGCCCTGGCGGCCTACGGCGACGAGCCCGAGGCGCAGAAGCAGCTCGCCTCCCTGGTGATGCGCGGCCAGGATCTGTATCGCAGCGCCGTGATCGACGCGCTCGGCGATTACCGCGCCGGCTATGCCTTCGCCCCGATCAGCGAGGTCGCGAAGCTCGACGGGCCGCTCCAGGAAGACGCGATTCTGGCGCTCGGGAAGATCGGCGACAAGCGCGCGCTGCCGGTGCTGCAGGCGCTGCAGCGGACGGCGCCGCGCGCGCGCCAGCCGGCCGTCGCCGCCGCGATCTGCCTGCTCGGGATCAACTGCGAGTCACATCAGAAGTTCGTCACCGATACGCTGCACTTCGCGCTGGCGAACATCGGCTTCCAGGACCTGCTGCGCGCCTCGGCCCGCGCGCTCGGCGCTCTCGCGATCGCCGGCCGCGACAGCGCCGCGGTCACGCTGCTCGACGCCGGCATTCAGGCGCGCGACCCCGGCCGGGCGCCGATCGCGCTCGCGCTCGGCACCGTCGCGCTGCGCAACACGCCGCTCACCGTCAAGCTGTTCGGCGCGCGCGAGGATCTCCGCGACGCGGCGCTGCTCCTGCGCGACGCGTTCGACATGCTCGAGGAGGATTTCGAGGAAGAGCGGTTCTTCGCGACGGTCCGCCGCTCGTACTGGCAGGCGCCGGAGGGATCCGCGCAGCGCAAGGTCGCGGACACGCTGATCCAGGTGCTGGAGTTTTGACGGCGACGGCGAGTGCAGGAAGAGGGCAGAGGCGCGCCGCCGAGCGGCGCCGCACGGCTGGGTATGGACTATAGAAGCGCGGGCGTCGACATCGACGCCGGCAACGAAGTGGTTCGCCGCATCCGCGGGCTCGCGCGCGGCACGCACACCCGCGGCGTGGTTTCCGAGCTGGGATCGTTCGGCGGGCTCTTTCACCTGGGCGCCCGCGGCTTTCGCGATCCGATCCTGGTGTCGAGCGCCGACGGCGTCGGCACCAAGCTGCGGGTCGCGTTCCTGACCGGCATCCACGACACCGTCGGCCTCGACCTGGTCAACCACTGCGTCAACGACATCCTCGTCCAGGGGGCCGAGCCGCTCTTCTTCTTCGACTACCTGGCGACCGGGCGGCTCGATCCCGACGTCGCGGTCCGCATCGTCGAGGGACTGGCGCGGGGCTGCCGCGAGAACGGCTGCGCGCTGCTCGGCGGCGAGACCGCCGAGATGCCCGGGTTCTACGCCGACGGCGAGTACGACGTCGCCGGCTTCATCGTCGGAGCCGTCGAGCGCGAGCGTCTGATCGACGGCCGCTCGATCCGCGCCGGTGACGTGCTGATCGGGCTGCCGTCCTCGGGTCTGCATACCAACGGCTACTCGCTGGCGCGCTCGATCGCGTTCGAGAAGCTCGGGCTGTCGGTGAGCGATCGCGTCGAGGAGCTCGGCACGTCGGTCGGCGATGCGCTGCTGACCCCGCACCGCTCGTACCTGCCGGTGGTCCGTCCGCTGCTCGAGTCCGCGGCGATCAAGGGCATGGCCCACATCACCGGCGGCGGCATCACCGACAACCTGCCGCGCGTGCTTCCGCAGGGCACCGAGGCGGTCGTCCGCCTCGGCTCGTGGAACGTGCTGCCGATCTTTCAGTGGCTCGAGCGCGCCGGCGGCGTGCCGCGCGAAGACATGCTCCGCACGTTCAACATGGGCGTCGGGTTGATTCTCGTCGTCGCGCCCGCTGACGCCGAGCGCGCGCTCGCCTCCCTCGACGGGGAAGGGCGCGTCATCGGCGCGATCGCCGCATCCTCCTCGTCCGAGCCGCACGTCCGCTACGACGGCTGATCGGCCTCTTGCCTCCCGCTTCTTCCAGTCACGAGCAGAACGCGGCATAATCCTCGGACGTCTCCAGGATCACGCCCTTCGCGAGCCCCGGTTGCACACGTGATACACGCATCCGCCAGGAGTGAACCGCCGCGGTCTGGCGATGATGCCGATCGCCATGGCGATCGAACCGACACGGTCTCGCCGCGGCCGGCCCGTGTCAATCGGGGTCAGACCCCGACCTCACGCCGGAGGCCTCGAATTGGCGTCTGACCCCGGACGGCGGGTCGGCGTGCTCATCTCGGGGCGCGGCAGCAACCTGCAGGCGCTGATCGACGCGATCGCGGACGGCCGGCTCCGCGCCGAGATCGCCGTCGTGATCGCCAACCGCGCCGACGCCGACGGTCTCGCGCGGGCGCGGACGGCGGGCATCCCCGCCGTCGCCATCCCCCATCGCGATTTCCCGACGCGCGCCGCCTTCGAGGAGGCGGTCGTCGCCGAACTCCGCGCGCGGCAGGTCGCGCTCGTCTGCCTCGCCGGGTTCATGCGCCTGCTCGGCCCGACCTTCCTCGACGCCTTCCCGGATGCCATCCTCAACATCCACCCGTCGCTCCTCCCCGCCTTTCCGGGCGTCGACGCGCAGCGCCAGGCGTGGACGTACGGCACGAAGGTCGCCGGCGCCACCGTGCACCTCGTCACCGGCGAGCTCGACGGCGGTCCGATCGTTCTGCAGCGCGCCGTCCCGGTCGAAGACGACGACACGCCGGAGACGCTCGCGGCGCGGATCCTCGACGCCGAACACCAGATCTATCCGGAGGCCGTGGGGCTGGTGCTGGCGCGGGAATGGCGGATCGAAGGGCGCCGCTTCGTCCGCGCCGCGAAGTGAGCGCGGCTACGCGCGCGCGACCGGCTCGAGCGTCAGCACCGCGACTTCCGGCGGGCAATTGATCCGCACCGGCACGTAGACCGTACCCACGCCGCGGCTGACGAAGATCGACGTGCCCTGCCGCTGTTCCACGCCGGAGACGACGGGGAACTCGCGCGCCGCGATGGCGCCGATCCCGGGCAGGACGATCTGGCCGCCATGCGTGTGCCCGCTGATCACCGCCGGCACGGCGAGCTGCTGCGCCTCGAACAGCCGCTTCGGCGTGTGCGCCAGCAGGAACGTCATCGGCACCGCGCCGCGGACCACGTGCGCGATGTCGATCGCCTTGTAGGTCCAGAAGCGGATGCCGGCGAAGTCCACCGTCTCGCCGCGCAGCGTCAGCCGCGTGCGCGCGTCGCGCAGGACGGTGAATCCCTTCGCGGCCAGCGCCGCCGGCACCTCGCGATCGTCGTCGTGGTTGCCGAGCACGGCGAGGACGCCGTGCGGCGCGGACAGCGGCGCCAGCGCCTCGGCGGCGGGCTGCGCGTAGCGGCGGTCGCCGAAGCTGACGTAGTCGCCGCCGAGCAGGATCAGATCGGGAGCCTCGCGCATGATCAGCGACACCGCCCGCGCCACCATGTCGTGCGAGACGTCCTTGCTGCGATGGATGTCGGTGAGCACGCCGATGCGGAATCCGCGCAGCGGCTCCGGCAGACCCGCGACGGGAAAGCGAAGCCGCGTCAGCTCGAGATGATGGCGCTCGTAGAGGAAGCCGTGCGCGGCGGTGCCGGTCGCGACGCCGAGCCCGACGCCGAACAGACCCTTCAGCAGATTGCGGCGCGTGATCGACACGGAGGGACGGGCCGCACGGCCTTCGGCGGGCATGCAGCCTGATATTAGCAATATAGTACGGGCGATGGCTGGCGTGGATTTGTACGAGGACCTGCTCTGGCGCGGCATGGTGTCGGAGTCGACCGACGGCCTGCGCGACGCGCTCGCCGCCGGGCCGGTGACCACTTACATCGGTTTCGATCCCACCGCCGACAGCCTGCACGTCGGCTCGCTGCTCACCATGCTGGGACTCGCGCGGGTGCAGCGGTTCGGGCACGTCCCGATTGCGATCGTCGGCGGCGGCACCGGGATGATCGGCGATCCCAAACCCACGCAGGAACGGCCGCTGCTCTCGCGCGAGGACATCGAGCGCAACATCGCCGGCATCCGGCCGCAGCTCGCCCGCGTGCTCGACTTCGAGAGCCGCACCAATCCCGCGCGGATCATCAACAACGCCGACTGGCTGGCGTCGTTCGACCTGCTCGGCTTCCTGCGCGACACCGGCAAGTACTTCACGGTCAATTACCTGCTTCAGAAGGAGGCGGTGAGCCGGCGGCTGGAGAGCGACGAAGGCATCTCCTTCACCGAGTTCAGCTACCCGCTCCTGCAGGCGCGCGATTACCTCGAGCTGTTCGACCGCTATCAGTGCACGCTGCAGATGGGCGGCAGCGATCAGTGGGGGAACATCACTGCCGGCATCGAGCTCGTGCGCAAGCTGCGCAACCGCAAGGTCCACGGCCTGGTGTGGCCGCTGATGACCACGGCGGCGGGTACGAAGTTCGGCAAGACCGAGGCCGGGACGGTGTGGCTGGATGCCGCGCGCACCTCCCCGTTCCGCTTCTACCAGTTCTGGCTGAACGCCGACGACCGCGACGTGGTGCGCTACCTGAAGTTCTTCACCTTCAAGCCGCGTGAAGAGATCGACGCGCTCGCGCAGGCGGTCAGCGAGCGGCCGGAGCGCCGCGAGGCGCAGCGCGCGCTGGCGCGCGACGTGACCGCGCTGGTCCACGGCGAGGATCAGGTGCAGCGCGCCGAACGGGCGGCCGACGTCCTGTTCGGCGAGGACATCCGCCACGCCGCGATCCAGGACGTGTTGATGGTGTTCGAAGACGCCCCGTCAACGGAGCTGTCGCTGCCGCCCGACGGCATGCCGCTCGCCGAGCTGCTCGCCACGGTGAAGCTCGCCCCGTCGCGCAGCGAAGCCGTGCGGCTGATCAAGAGCCGCGGCATCTACGTGAACAACGTCCGTGCGACCGAGGAACGGGCGCGGCTCACGCCGGCCGACGCGATCGGCGGCACGCTGTTCGTCCTCCGCAAGGGGCGCAAAGACCATCACATCGTCAAGCTGCGCTGACGCCTGGCGAGGATCGCGGCGGCGGCCGCGGCGGCCAGCAGGACGATTTCGATGCCGCGCAGCGGCGGCGTCCAGATCCGCGCGTAGCTGAGGAGCCAGGGGATCTGCGCGGCGGCGAGCGCGCCGGCCACGGCGGCGCGCGGCGTCGGGTCGAGGCGATCGAGTTCCCACGCACAGGCGAGCAGGATGAACGGCAGCGCGGCGGCGACCAGGCGCTGCGTGTCGATGGCGACCAGGATCTGCGCCGTCGCGATCGTCACGCAGAGCCCGACCGTCCACGCGCGGGGCTCGCCGGCGTGCCGCGCGAGCGCGAACGCCGCGAGCGGTGTGAGTACGGTCCACGTCCCGGTTGTCGCGAGGAGCAGCCGTCGCGAGACCGTCCGCGGATCGAGAGGCCAGTAGAGATCGCGAGCGTTGGCGGCCCACGAGTACGGCTCCGCGGAGGGGATCGCCAGCCGCACCGCCACCGCTGCCGCGAGGGCGAGCAGCGTTCCGGCCAGCGCCGATTTCCAGAACGACCGCGCGTAGGCGCGCGACCAGACCAGCGCGAACGCCGCGGCGATGACCCAGGTTTCCTTGGTGACGCTGAGCGCGGCCATCGCGGCCGCGAACACCACCGGACGGCCGCGCATCGCCGCCGAGGCGGCGAGCACGATCAAGAGCAGCGAGAGGCCGTCCGGGCGGATGAAGTCCCACGACAGGTATCCGGCGACGGCCGGCGCGAATGCCGCGATCGCGCCGGCCATCAGCGCGGTGCCGGCGGAGATCCCTGCTGCCGCCATCATGATCGCGATCGCCGGCGGGATGAGCGCGAGCGCCGTCAGCGTCAGCGCGTGGAAACCGGTGCCCGCTGGCAGCCCCGTCGCCCGCACGATGGCGGACGGCAGGAGCCGCCAGGAGTACGGCGCGACTCGGCGCGCCGCACCCGGCGTGGCCATCTCCCGGTAGTGCTGCTGATCGTGGAGGAAGTAGACGGGCGGCGGCAGGGAGGCGCGCGCGCCGAGCGACAGCGGAACGCCGAAGCCGAGGATCGCGAGCGCGACGAGGAGCGGCCACCTCCTCAGGAGGTCAGGCGGCATTTCAGCAGTGTATAGATCGCGTCGACGCCGTCGATCCAGCGCATCTTCTTGCCCTCGTCGAGCCGTCGCGGGTTGTACGAGATCGGGACCTCGACGATCCTCCGGCCGGCGCGCAGCAGGCGCGCGGTCAACTCCGGTTCGATGTCGAAGCCGACGCAGCGCAGCCGGATCCCTGTGAGCGCCTCCCGCCGCATCACTTTGTAGGCGGTCTCCATGTCGGTGAGCCGCCCGCCGAACAGCAGGTTGGTGAGCATCGTGAGGAAACGGTTCGCCGTGCGCGACTTCATCGGCACGTTGGCGCTGGGCGCGAGGAATCGCGATCCGTAGACGATCTCGGCGCGGCCGGCGACGATGGGCTCGAGCAGCCGCGTGTACTCGTTCGGATCGAGCTCGAGGTCGGCGTCCTGGATGAGCAGCACGTCGCCGGTGGCGAAGGCCAGGCCGAGCCGGACGGCCGCGCCCTTTCCGAGGTTGATCGGGCTGTGGTAGACATGCACCGGCAGGTCCGGCGGCAGCCGCCGATCGTCGATCGCGCGGCGCGTGCCGTCGGTCGATCCGTCATTGGCGACGACGATCTCCATCTCGATCGCGCCGAGGTCCACGGCGGCAACGCGCTCGAGCACTTCATGAATGGTCTGCTCTTCGTTGTAAACAGGGATGATGACGGATAGACGCATGCGCCGCGCCGCCACTATACGACACCACGCCGGAGCGGCGTGCGCCGCCGCCGCGTGCATCGCGGTGGCGTGGTCCGCCATCCTCGCGCTGTCGGGCGGCATCAGCGTGCACACCGGCGTCTCGCGCTTCGTGGCGCGCGATCCGATCCGTCCGCTGTACGTCGCCGCGGCGTTCGCCGGGATCGCGTGGCCGCTGCTCGGCACGCCCGAGTCGCGTCGCCTCCTGCGCCGGCTCGCCGGGGATGCCGGCCGCCTCCCCGCCCGTGTCGCGGCGGTGGCCGCGGCGGCGACGCTCGTCGTGTCGATTGCCTGGAGCACGCGTGCGGCGGGCGGTTCCGATTCCTCCTGCTACGTGCTGCAGGCGGAGGCGTTCGCGCACGGCCGCGCCAGTCTGCCGCCGCCGCTGCCGCTGGCGTCCGCGATCGTTCCGCCGGCGGCGTTCGCGCCAATCGGCTTCGTGCCGTCGCCGGCGCCGCCGCACGACGCGGTGCCGATCTGCGCGGCGGGGCTCGCGCTCGCCATGGTTCCCGCCGCGCTCGTCAGCCGCGACGCCGTCTTCCTCGTCGTCCCGCTGTTCGCGGTGCTGGCCGTGTGGTGCACATTCCGCCTCGGGCGCGCGCTCCACAGCGACCTCGCCGGCGCGGGCGCCGCCGTGCTGCTGGCGTGCAGCCCGATCTTTCTGTATCAGGCGGTGCAGCCGATGAGCGACGTGCCGGCCGCCGCGCTGTGGCTGGCGGCGCTCGTCGGATTGAGCGCCGCCGGCGAGAACGAACCGGCGCGCGGCCGCGCGGCGCGCGAGATCGCCGCCGGACTCTGCGCGTCGGCGGCCGTCCTGATGCGCCCGAACATGGCGGTGCTCGCGCTGCCGCTGCTCGCGCTCCTGCCCTGGCGCGCGGCCTCGTGGCTGCGGTTCGCTGGCGCGTCGCTGCCGGCGCTGGCCGCGATGCTGGCGCTGAATGCGGTGCGGTACGGATCGCCGCTGGCGTCGGGGTACGGCGCGACGGACGTGCTCTTCGCGCTCGCCCACGTCGGTCCGAACCTGTCGCGGTATCCGCGGTGGCTGTTCGAGACTCACACGCCGTTGGTGGCGCTGGCGGCGATCGCGCCGCTGCTGCCGTGGCGGCGCGAGCAGCGCCGGATCGTGCTGGTGGCAGCCGCGTCCGCGGCGCTGACGGTGGCGACCTATCTCGCCTACACCGTGTTCGACGACTGGTGGTACCTCCGATTCCTGTTGCCGGCGCTGCCGCCGATGCTCGTGCTGGCGATGCTCGTGGTGATGCGGCTGCTGCAGTTGCTGCCGCGCGTGCGTCCGTGGGCGATCGGCGCCGCGGCCGCCGTGGTGGTGCTCACGCTGGGCGCGTGGTTCGTGCACGTCGCCGGGCGGCGCGCGGTGTTCGAGCTGGCGATCCTGGAGTCGCGGTTCCGTCTCGCCGGCGACTATGCCGGACGGGCGCTCACCGAGCAGGCGGTGGTGCTGGCGGTCCAGCAGAGCGGCAGCGTGCGCTATTACGGCCGGCGCGCCAGTCTGACGTGGGATGCGATTGCCGCGGATCGACTGGACGAGGTGATCGACGCGCTCCGGGCGTCGGGAAGGGTCGCGATCTTCGCGCTCGAGGACGCGGAGCAGGCGCGGTTCCGTGCGCGGTTCAGGGGGCAGCGGTACGGCCGGCTCGACTGGGCCCCGTTTGCCGAGGTGCATGCGCCGACGCGGGTGCGCTTCTTCGATCCGCGGCAGCGGGCGCCGTTCCAGGCTGGCGAGCGCTATCCGGTCGAGATTGTCGGCCGGGTTGGACGGCGGTAGAGGCGCGGCAGAGACGGCCGTGCGCGGAAAAAGTGCTGCTGCTGTGCTTGATCGGCGCGAGCCGAATTCCTATACTGCCTTTCCGCCCCGACGAAGCCGCCGCTGCAGATGCTGGGTGGCGGCGTGATCGCAAGAGGTTGACAGTCAATCGCTTACGATCGTATATTGGGTGGGTTCGGCGCGGTCCGCCGGGCATCTTCTAGAGCAAGCCTTCTCGGCTCGACCCATCCCCCGGCTGGAACACGCCCCGCGATGAGTCGCTTCAAGTCGGAGCCACGCCGCGGAGAGCGGCCGGCGCGAGGAGATGAAGAGAAAAGAGAAGGCGAGGGGTTGACAACGCCCCGAGGCGTTAGTAAGATTGGAAGGTTCCCCCAAACACGGTCGATGTGGCAGGGGGGACGGCAGTTCCGGTTCTTTGAAAACTAGATAGAACGTGCAAGCACAACCCGTCGAGTATCAGCGGGTGGCGCATCGCAAGTCGTTGACCGGTCTTCAGTTCTGATCGGCGGCGAGATGCGAACCACTCATTACTTGACGAACTGAACAACGTAGAGAGAGCCGATTCAAACAGGCTTCTCGCGTTAAACGAGGTCTGTCCTGCGCGCGCCTGCGGATGCGGGCGAGCGAAGGGCGAGCCGATTTAACATGAGAGTTTGATCCTGGCTCAGAATCAACGCTGGCGGCGTGCCTAACACATGCAAGTCGAACGCGAAAGCCCCGCAAGGGGTGAGTAGAGTGGCAAACGGGTGAGTAACACGTGGGTGATCTGCCTCGAAGTGGGGGATAACGACCCGAAAGGGTCGCTAATACCGCATAACATCCTGCTTTTGGATAAGCGGAGATCAAAGCCGGGGATCGCAAGACCTGGCGCTTGGAGAGGAGCCCGCGGCCGATTAGCTAGTTGGTGAGGTAACGGCTCACCAAGGCGACGATCGGTATCCGGCCTGAGAGGGCGGACGGACACACTGGGACTGAGACACGGCCCAGACTCCTACGGGAGGCAGCAGTGGGGAATTGTTCGCAATGGGCGCAAGCCTGACGACGCAACGCCGCGTGGAGGACGAAGATC
>DASSPH010000035.1 GCA_035699745.1 Vicinamibacterales bacterium | reverse complement strand
GACCCTCGAGGCGCAGGGGGACCGCATCAACGCCGCGCACGCGCGGCAGATCCAGATCCGACGCCTGGTCCTGATCGGACGCCTGCTCGAAGCCGAGCGGGCGGTCACCGCAGTCGAAGCCGCCGATCTGCCTCCGGCGTTGAGGGCCGTTCACGAGCTGTCGATCGCGGGGATCGCGCTGCGGCGGCTCGATACTCGTACCGCCGGCGCGGCGCTCGCCCGGGCTGCCGGCGCCGCCGCGGCGGCGCGGATCCCGGCACTCGCCGCGGAGGTCGACCGCGCATCAGCCGCGCTGAACGCTCCCGCGGCCCGCACGATCCGCGGCGGCCGCGAGACGACTCTCCGGCTGCAGGACGCGGAGGCGGTGCTGGCGTCGGCGGCGCTGATCGTCGACGCGTGCCGCCGCGCGGTGCGGCATCGCGCAACGACGATCTCGCTCGCGTCGCGGCCGGTGCTGTTCGCGACGGTCCGCGCGCTCGGCGAGGCGTGGCCGGACGACGTGCCGCGAGCGACGCTGATCGCGCGTGCCTTCGGCGGCCGGCACGCGGACGAGTCGCATCGCGCGCGGCTGCGCGTCGAAATCGCGCGGCTTCGCCGCGTGCTGCGGCCCGTGGCCGATCTGCGGGCCACGCGGCGCGGGTTCTCGCTGGCGCCGCGGCGCGCCGAAGAGGTCGTCGTGCTCGCCTGGCCGGCCGAGGTCGACGACGATCGCGGGGCGGTGCTCGGGTTCCTGGCCGACGGAGAAGCCTGGTCGAGCTCGTCGCTGGCGCTGGCGCTCGGCACCAGCCAGCGCAGCGTGCAGCGCGCGCTCGACGCGCTCGCGACAGCCGGCAAGGCGCAGGCCTACGGCCGCGGCCGCGCGCGGCGGTGGACCATGCCGCCGCTGCCGGGATTCGCGACGCCGTTGTTACTCCCGCCGCCGCTGCCGCTCGCGTGATGATGCGTGCATGACAACAACACAAGCGGAAATCATTCGTGAGTACGGCCCCTTTCCCGGCATCGAGCACGTGCACGGCGTCAGCTACGACGGACGGCAGGTCTGGATCGCCACCGGCGGCACGCTGCAGGCGCTCGATCCCGACACCGGCAAGACGACGCGCGCGATCGACGCCGCGGCGCACGCCGGCACGGCGTTCGACGGCACGCACCTGTTTCAGGTCGCCGAGGACCGCATCCAGAAGATCGATCCGGCGACCGGCCGCGTGCTGCACACGATTCCGGCGCCTGGCGGGGGCGGCGATTCCGGGCTGGCCTGGGCGGAAGGGACACTGTGGGTGGGACAGTACCGCGATCGAAAGATCCACCAGATCGATCCGGACACCGGCGCCGTCCTGCGCACGATCGAGTCGAATCGTTTCGTGACCGGCGTCACGTGGGTCGACGGCGAGCTGTGGCACGGCACGTGGGAAGGGGAGGAGAGCGAGCTGCGGCGCGTCGATCCGCGCACGGGCGAGGTGCTCGATCGGCTGGCGATGCCGCCGGGCGCCGGCGTGTCGGGCCTCGAGTCGGACGGCGGGGATCGGTTCTTCTGCGGCGGCGGCGCGAGCGGCCGCGTGCGCGCGGTGCGGCGGCCCGCCCGGCGCGGCGCAGCGCCCGATCGGTAATCACGAACGGCCCGGATCAGTGCCACGCTGATCGATGCAGCACCGCCGCCGGTGGCGCAACTGGATGGCGGCGGCGCGCGGATCGACTCAGCGCTTCACCGCGATGCCCTGCACCTCGAACCGCGCGCCGAACAGCAGACCGCCCGATCCGATGAAGGCCCGCGCGGGATACTCGCGGGTGAAGTAGGTGCGGTAGACCTCGTTGAACGCGGCGTAGTGCTTCACGTCCGAACAGAAGATCTGCACCGACACCAGATCGTCCATCGTCATCCCGGCGGACCTGAGGCGGGCCTGCACCTTGTCGAGCACGGCCTTCGCCTCGGCCGCCGGCGCGTCGGGGACCCTGTTGTTGGCATCGGTGCCGAGCTCGCCGGCGAGGTAGAGCGTGCTGCCGACGAACACGCCGCCGCTGAACGGGGCAAGGCTGGCGTCGGCCTTCGTGCGCGGATCGATGTAACGGCGGCCGTCGGCCCCCTGGTAACCGTGCAGGGCGACGGCGAGCAGGCAGAGTGGGAAGGCGGCGGCAAGCGCGTGCTTTTTCATCCGCGGAGTATAGACCCGGCGCAGTGCGCAGTGCGCGGTGCGCGGTGCGCAGTGCGTTTCAGTGCGCAGTGCGTTCAGTGCGCCGTGCTGATCACGATGGGCCGGCCTCGCCGCCGAGATTCAGCAGGGCGTCGTTCTCGTCGTCGAAGATGTCGAAGACGCGGGTCAGCTGGCTGATGCCGAGCACGCGGCGGGCGGCGGGGCTGGGGCTCAGCAGCTTGAACTGGCCGCCGCGGCGGGTGACGTGGCGGAAGATCGCGACCAGCAGGCCGACGCCGCTGCTGTCGAGGTAGGTGACCTCGCGCATGTCGAGCAGGCACAGCCGCGCGCCGTCCGCCACCGCGGCGTTCACCGCCTCGCGCAGGCCGCGCGTCCCCTCCTCGTAGGCCAACTGGCCCGAGATGGTGAACACCGTCACCTGGCCGACGTAGCGCTTGTCCACCTGCAGCACGGGACGCATCTGAATGCCGTAGTTTAGCGCCGTTCGACGCACAGGACGCGCCGGCGCCGGGACGGATCACGCGAACAGTAGACGGCCTGCCCTCAGCGCGGCGGCGGCGTGGGTGCCGGCGCCGGGATCGGGCCGGATCTGCCGGCCGCCGCGGCCGGATGAGGCGTCAGCGGGAGGCGTTGAACAGGAGCGCCGGCCAGTTCACCACGACGCGCAGCGGCTGGTTCGCGGCGAACGAGACCGGCTCGAGCGCGATGAACCGGCCATCGGGGGTGACCTCGTACGCGACCCAGCGCAGCCGGCGCCCGCGCGAGAACAGCGCCCGCGGACGACCGATGCGCAACGGCGGAGCCGTGTCGATCGGCACCGCGTAGACGGTTCCGTCCGGGCTGACGCAGAACAACTCGGTGCCCGCGGCATTCCAATGCGCCTGCGCGCATGCCGTCGTCGACACGATGCGCATCGCACTGCTGTCGGCGAACGGCGCCACGTACACGTCGGGGCGGCCGCCGAGATCGGAGGTGAAGGCGACGAACTTGCCGTCGGGCGAGAAGCGCGCGCTGCTTTCGTCGGCGTCCGATTGCCGGAAGGCGGTCGTGCCGCGGTCGGGCAGCGAAATCGCGATGAGGTCGAAGTTGCCGCGCTGCGTCCGCTGCGAGTAGAGCACCCAGCGGCCATCCGGCGAGACGTCGGGCGCGAACTGCAGTCCGGCGACGTTCGGAACGAGGAACTCCTCGGCGCCCGACGGCGTACGCCGCAGGATCCTGGGCGGGCCGGAGCGCGTCGCCGCGAAGATCAGGGCGCCATCGGGCGCCACCACCGCGTCGATCGCCGCCGCCGGCTCGGTCGTGACCCGAGTGTCGCCGCCACGATCGAGATCCAGCTTCCAGAGATCGACCCGCGAGGTCTTCAGGTCGATCCGGTCGACGTACAGCGCCTGCCCGTCAGGAGAGAGCCGAAGACCGCGCGTGGGCGCGGCGCCGCTCACCTGCGCCAGCTCGCGTCCGGTCCGATCGAAGCTGACGATGCGGGTGAGGTCGGGACCGGAGTGATACACCACCACACCGGTCTGCGACGCGGTGAAATGGGTCAACCCGGTGGCGACGTTGTGATTCACGCTCTCGGCGATGGCGACCGGCTCGCCGGTGAAGCGGCCCGTATCGGCGTCGAAGCGCCGCGCCACCAGCACCGCCTCCTGGCCGTAGATCAGAAAGCCGGGAGCGACGTACTGGGCGTTGCTGCGAACGGCGAGCAGCTCGCGCGAGGACCCGTCGAGCGACGCGAGCATCACCGCGCCCGTGTCGCCGGCCCGCGAAGACAGATACAGAAAGCGCCGGCCGTCGGGAAGAAACGCCGGCCACGGCGTGCGCAACTCCCCTTTTGCCGGATCGGCGTGCAGGACCTCGACCGGCGCCCCGCCGTCGGCCGGCACGCGCATGATGCGCTCGGCCTGGACCGACGTGAAGAGAATCTGGCCGTCCCCCCACGTGCCCGTCAGGCCGATGCTCTGCGGCGCATCGCACAGCGTGACCGGCGTCCCTCCGGCGAGCTCGACGCGTTTCAGCTTGCCGTCGGCGAAGAATCCGAGCGAACGGCCGTCGGGCGACCAGAACATCGATCGCGCCCCTTCGGTGCCGGGAACGACCGTGACGAGCTCGGAGGAGAGCGGACGGATACGGATCGACGGCGGCCCGTCGCCGATCCCGCTCGACATCGCGATTCGCGTCCCGTCCGGGGAAATGGCGAATCCCGTCCGCTCGACGCTGGTCGCGACGTACCCATCCGGCGGGCTCGGCACGATGAATCGCAGCGGCGGCGACGAGCCGGCCGCATCCGGCCCCGCGGCGCCGCGCGCGTACCACGCGTAAGCGATCGCGGCAACGGCGAGCGTGCCCGCGACACCCGCGACGATCCAGGGCAGCAGGCGGGCCGGCGCACTCGCGGGGGGCAGCGCCATCAATCGATCGCGCTCCGGGACGTCGCGCAATTGCAGCGCCACGTCCTGCGCCGATTGCCAGCGGTCTTCAGGATCGCGGCGCAGGCAGCCGCGAATGATCCGATCGAGCGACGGCGACATCGCGGCGGCCGGCGGGTCGCAGGCGAGGATTGCGGCCGCGATGCCCGCGGCGCTCTCGCCGGGAAAGGCGCGACGCCCGGTGGCCATCTCGTAGAGGAGCGCGCCGAACGCGAAGATGTCGCTGCGCGCGTCGGCGTCGCGCCCCTCGATCTGCTCGGGCGCCATGTAAGGCAGCGTGCCGAGCACCATGCCGGCGGCCGACACGTTCACCGTCGCGGTCGAACGCAGCGCGGTTTCCGATTCCAGGAGCCGCGTCTTCGCCAGGCCGAAGTCGAGCAGCTTCACGCCGCTCCGGGTGAGCATGACGTTCCCCGGCTTCAGGTCGCGGTGCACCACGCGTTGACGATGGGCGGCCTCCAGCGCGGAGGCGATCTCGCGGCCGAACCGGACGACCTCGTCGAGCGGCAGGGCCCCGCGGGCGAGCCGCTTCGCGAGCGTCTCTCCTTCGAGGTACTCCATGACCAGGAAGTCGACGGGAGCCGGCGCGCCGCGCAGATGGGCGCTCCCGACGTCGTGCAGCGCGCAGATGTGCGGATGGCTCAGGGAGGCGACGACCCGGCCTTCGCGCTCGAACCGCATGCGCCGGTCCGGATCGCCGGCGCCGGTGTCCGGCAGGATCTTGATGGCGACCGTACGATCGAGCCGCGTGTCGGTGGCGCGATAGACCTCCCCCATGCCGCCGGCACCGAGGAAGCCGACGATCTCGTACGCGTTCAGTCGAGTGCCGGGTTTCAACCGGAGCGATCATAGCCCCAGTCGCCGCCATCCCAACCACGGTCATCCGGCAGAATGGTCGCGAACTCGACCGGCGACTGCCGATCCACCGTCGCGAGCGTCTCGTCGAGCAGCTCGAGCCGCTGGACGGTGGCGGCGAACACGGGGATGATGATCGAGACCACGGATCGGCCGAGGGCAACGAGGGTGCCAGGATGCCAGTGAGCCAGGGATTCACCGACTTCGTCGTCGAGCAGCTGGAAGGATGCGGCGTGATCGGCACGAAGCGGATGTTCGGCGGCGTCGGGATCTATTGCGGCGAGACGTTCTTCGCGCTCATCGACAACGACGTGCTGTACCTGAAAGTGGACGAGGTGAACCGGCCGGACTTCGAGCGGGCCGGCTCCGGCCCGTTCAAGCCGTACGGCGAAGACGGGGAGACGATGCAGTATTACGCCGTCCCGGTGTCGGTGCTCGAGGACGGCGAAGAGCTGGCGAAATGGGGCCGCCGCGCCATCCAGGCGGCGGAGCGGAAGAAGGCGGCGCCGCGGCGCGGCAAACCGGCCGCGCGAAAGCGCCGCTGATCTAGCGTTTGCCGGCGGGCATCAGGGTGACTCGGACGTAATCGCTCGTCTTCAGATACGTCCGCGCCGCATCGCGGATCCGATCGCCGGTCAGCGTCCCGATCAGATCGGTCATCTTGCTGACCGGACCGACGTCGGGCGACCCGCCGTTGGCGAAGTGGCTGGCGATCAGGTTCAGGATGTAGCCGTTCTCCTGAATGTTGTCCTGGTACTCGCGCAGCAGCACGTCGCGGATCCGCCCGAGCCACTCGCGGGAGATGTTGGTGCCCTTGACGTTCTCGATCTCCTCGAACACGCGCGCGACCAGCGCCTGGGTGCGCGCCGGATCGCAGGTCCACTCGATCCGCACGCTGTACTGCGGCTTCGGCAGCTTCTCCGCGCCGGGCGTGGCCGTGATGCTGTAGGTGCCGCCGAGCTCCTGGCGGATCGCGTCGAGCAGCCGCGACTGCAGGAGCAGCGTCATCGTCCGCAGCGCGAGCAGGTTCTGGTCGGTGTAGTCGAACGCTCCGGAGAAGACGATCGCCACCTGGCTCTTCGGCGCAATCCCCATCTCGACCGTCTTCTCGACGATCCCGGCCGGCGGCACGATCCCCGGATCGCGCCAGCTCTGATTGGCATGCGTCGCCGGCAGGCTGGCAAGGTAGGTCTCGACGAGCGGCTTGATGGCGTCGACCGTGAAGCTCCCGACGAACACGAACCGGAAGGCGCTCGCGTCCGCGAACCTCGCCTTGTAGAAGTCCAGCGACTTCGCCAGGTTCCACTGATCCACCGTCGCGGTCGTCTCCGGCTGGCGCCGCGGATGATTGCGGCTGAGCGCGGCGTCGATCGTCTGGTTGAAGACGACGTCGGGACTCGCCGCGCGATTGGCCAGCAGCGCCCGCGCCTGCGAGCGCATCGCGGCGAACGCCGCCTGATCCGCGCGCGGCTGCGTGAAGCGCAGGTAGAGCAGCTGGAACATCGTCTCGAGATCCTGCGGCGTGCTGCCGCCCCCCATGCCCTGCTCGATCTCGCCGATGAAGGCGGTCACGCCGACCGACTTCCCCGTCAGCAGCCGATCCAGCTGCACCGCGCTGAACTTCCCCACCCCGCCGGCAGACACCACGTCGTCGGCGACGCGCGCCGGGACGAAGTCCGCGTCGCTCGCCACCGACGTGCCCCCGGGAGCGGTGGCGCGGAAGAGGATCTGATCCACTCTCAGCGACGTCGGCTTGAGCAGCACGGTGGCGCCGTTCGACAGCGTCCATTCCGTGATGCCGTCGGGACGCGCCGTCGTCTTGACGATCGAGCCGCGCGCGGGCGGCGTCTCCATCAGCGCTTCGCCGGCGCCGGCGTCGACGTAGGGCTCGAGCTTCTTCGACTCCGCCGTCTTCAACACCGCGGCGAGCTGCGCCTGGTCGGGCAGCGTGACGCCGGCCGCCTCCGGCGCCGAGACGATGACGACGCGATTGGTCTCGGGGAACCAGTCGGCGGTGAGCGCGTTGATCTCCTTCAGCGTGACGCCGGGGAGGAAACGGCGATGGAACGCCAGCTCCTGCCAGATCGTCGGCAGCGCCTCCCCCTGCAGGAAGTTGCGGGTGTATTCGTCGGCGCGGCTCTCGGACTCGCGATCGGGACTCTCGGCGACGACGCGTTCGTAGCCGGCCATCCTTTCTTGCTTCGCCCGCGCCAACTCGGTCTCGGTGAACCCGAACAGCGCGACGCGCCGCAGCTCGGTGACGAGCGCCTCCAGCCCCCTGGCGACGCCGTCGTTGGGAACGAGCGCCTGCAGGATCGCCTGGTCCTTCGTGCGCGGCATGCGGAAGAGGCTGCGATCGGCGGCCGCGCGGATGAACGGGGCGTTCTCCTTCTGCGCCAGCTCGTCGAAGCGCTCGCCGAGCATCGCGGCGAACAACTGGTCGAGCATGATCGAGCGATAGCCGCCGACCGTTCCCTGGTTGCGCGCCGGCCGCAGGTTGCTGAACTGGACGGCGGTGGCCGTGGTCTCGCGATCGGCGACGATCGCGTAGCGCGTGCCGGGATGCTCGGGGACGTCGATGACCGGCCGCGGCCGCGCCGGCGACGGGCTGCTCAGCATCGAGAAGCGGTTCGTGATCATCTTCACGACCGCCTCGCGATCGATCTCGCCGGTGACGATGACCGCCATCAGGTCGGGGCGATACCAGTCGCGGTAGAAGCGCATCAGCGTGTCGCGCGACGCCTTCTCGATGACCTCCGGCCTGCCGATCGGGCGGCGATCCGGATAGCGCGATCCCTGGAGCTGGACGCGCAGGATCTTGTCGACGGTGCGCTCGCCGGCGCCGAGGTTCATGCGCCACTCGGAGAGGACGATGCCGCGCTGCCGATCGATGGCGTCCTGATCGAACGTCGCGCCTCCCGCCCAATCGGAGAGCACCAGCAGCGCGCGGTCGAGCGCGCCGGGCACGTCGGTCGGGACGCGCAGGATGTATTGCGTGTCGTCGTAGCTCGTCGCGGCGTTGGCGTCGGCGCCGATGCTCATGCCCAGCGTCTGCAGGAACTGCGTCAGGCTCTGTTTGGGGAAGTTCTTCGTCCCCTCGAACTGCATGTGCTCGACGAAGTGCGCGAGGCCGAGCTGGTCGTCGTCTTCGAGGACGGATCCCGCCTTGACGACGAGCCGCAGCTCCGCGCGCCGGGCCGGCCTCGAGTTCGGCCGCACGTAGTAGCGCAGGCCGTTCGGGAGCGTGCCGAGCGCGACCTCGGGATCCACCGGCATCTGCTGCGTCAGCGCGTACTGGGCAACCGATTCGGCGGTGGTCTCCCGCCCGGCCGGGGCCTGGGCGAACGCGGCCGTCGTGACGAGGACCGAGAGGAGGGTCAGGCGGACGGGCCGGAGGCGCGCGAAGGTCATAGGCTGAATTGTACGGGTGATCGGGCGATCGGGTGATCGGGTGATCGGGTGATCGGCAACCGGAAACCGGAAACCGGGAACCGGAAACCGGGAACCGGAAACCGGAAACCGGAAACCGGGCACCGGAAACCGGAAACCGGCGACGGGTGGCTCGCAGGAGGTCGGAAAATCGGGAGGGATCAGGACGATATCTCCTGTGCCCCCGAGCTCCTGACCTCCTGCAAAGGCGAGCTAGTTCGAGGACACCTTGCGGAGCAGCGCCATGTCGCCGAGCATCTTGCCGGCGCCGAGCACCACCGACGTCAGCGGGTTCTCGGCGACGAGGACCGGCAGGCCGGTTTCCTCGCGGAGGCGCTTGTCGAGGTTGCGCAGCAGCGCGCCGCCGCCGGTGAGGACGACCCCGGTGTCGTAGATGTCGGCGGAGAGCTCGGGCGGAACGCGCTCGAGCGATTCGCGGACGGCGCGGATGATCTGGCCGAGCGGCTCGCTCAGCGCGACGCGCACGTCCGAGTCCTTGATCGTCACGGTCCGCGGCACGCCTTCCATGACGTGGCGTCCCTTGACGTCCATCTCGAGCGGCTCGTCGAGCGGCATCGCCGAGCCCAGCTCGAACTTGATCTGCTGCGCGGTGCGCTCGCCGATGTGCAGGTTGAACGTCTTGCGCATGTAGGTGATGATCGCTTCGTCCATCGCGTCCCCGGCGACGCGCAGCGACCGTCCGTAGACCGTGCCCGCCATCGAGATGACGGCGATGTCGGTGGTGCCGCCGCCGATGTCGATGACCATGTTCCCCGCCGCGTCCATCACCGGCAGGCCGGCGCCGATCGCCGCCGCCATCGGCTCGTCCACCAGGTGGACTTCGCTCGCCTTGACGCGGAAGCCGCTGTCGCGCACGGCCCGCCGCTCCACCTGCGTGATCTCCGCCGGGACCCCGATCACCAGCCGCGGCCGCCGCCACGGCGCGCGCCCCATGGCCTTGCGGACGAAGTGGACCAGCATCCGCTCGGCGGCGTCGAAGTCGGCGATGACGCCGTCGCGCAGCGGCCGGACCGCCCGGATGTTGGGCGGCGTCCGCCCGAGCATGTCGTGCGCCTCCTGCCCGACCGCTTCGACCTCGCCCTTCACGGTGTTGAAGGCGACGATGGAGGGTTCGTTGAGGACGATGCCGCGCCCCTGGGCGAACACGCAGGTGTTCGCGGTGCCGAGGTCGATGGCGATGTCGGTGGAGAACATGGCGGCGATATTCATGGTGTGCCGCGGCGCACCGCATGAATCGTTCCAACAGAAAGCCCGGAATTACGCAGATTCTCAGGAGTTACACGGTTTTTCCCGTTACAAGAACGGCGCTCACTGACAATTCTGTAAAGCGCGATGGTTGGCCCGCTGCCTCGATTGCACGCTCGACAGCCGCGCGTGCACCAGATAGTCGCTGGTACAGGCGTACTCCCGGCACGGCTACTTGAACACTCTCATGAAGCGCAGCTGCATCTGCGCGCCGCGACCGGGCAGATGCTGGACCCACACTTCGATGTCGCCGATCCGCGGCGGCGAGACGGTGACGGTCGCGAACGGAAGGTTCTGCCAGTCGATGCCGCGGGTGTGGAACGCGGCGTAGCCGCCGCCGACCCGGAGTTCCGGCAGGACCGAGTATTCCAGTTTCGCCCGCTCGAGGACGTGCTGCACCTGTGCCCGCTCGGTGAGCGGCAGATACGGGAAGTAGACCGCCTCGCACTGCAGCCGCGCGTGCGGGCGGCAGTTCACCAGGAACCACGGCACCAGATACCGGGCCGAGCCGCTCGCGGGCCCGGCGCTCTGCTGGTAATACAGGCTGCCGACGAGCGTGAGCTTCGGCGTGCGCCGCAGCGTCCGGCCGGCGCCGGCGAAGAACTCGCGATACACGTCGCCGCCGAAGTCCACATACCCGATGTCGGGAAAGATCCAGCCGCTCCTCGACTCGTGCAGCACCTCCGCAAACCGCTGGGTGGCGACGTCCTTGAAGGCGACGCGGGCAATGGTGATGGTTACCTGCGCGGATGCGCCGGCGGCTGAGAGCACGATGAGCGCGGCGCAGGCGAGCGCGGCGCGGATGAACCGTCGCGGCTGAGTCAAGCGGACGCCGCAGAATATACCTCATGAGATACGCGAGTATCCCGCCGGCGGACCCGACGCCGCCGCGAACCTCCGGCCCGGCAGATCCGTAGGATCGTGCATGGCACAGACCTGCTGGGAATCCATCAAAGCCGAGGGCAATGGGGTCCTGGACAAGCTGAAAGACCTCGTCCACCAGGGGAACATCCGCCGCGTGCGCGTCCGCCAGGGGGAGCGCACCATCGCCGAGTTCCCGCTGACCGCGGGCGTGGTCGGCGCCGTCCTGGCGCCGATGCTCGCCGCCATCGGCGCGCTCGTCGCGCTGGCGAAGGACTGCACCATCGAGGTGCAGCGCGAAGAGACGTCCCTGGTCGCTACCGACCAGACCCCGGCCGCTTAGGCACCGGGGCCGCGAACGGCAGCGTGTCGGGCAGGACTCGAACCGCGGTCGTGAACTTCAGCGGATACCGGCCGCCCGACGCGAAGGTCAACTCCACGAAGAACGCCGTCCAGCCCCTGGCAGGCTTCGGCACGCGTGCGACCCACGTGTTGGGCCCCGACGGCGTCAATGCCGTCGACCGGTAAACCGCGCCGATCGTCTCCAGGCGGAAATCGCGCGCATCCGGATTGGCCGCCTCCCACATCGTCACCGCGTCCGGCCGCGTTTTCGACACCACTTTGATCGCGCCGTCCTTCTCGAAGGTCCAGCTGAACTCGGGGCGCGGCGTGCCTTTCACCATCGATCCGTAGAACGCCGCCAGCGTCTCGAGCGCATCCGACTTGCTGAGCGAGTGATCGGTGTTGGGCACGTAGCGCAGGTGGTTCTCGCCGCGGAGCTTGTCGAAGTAGAACTGCGACGAGTCCGGCAGGAAGAACTGATCGCCCGCCGAATTCAGCAGCAGCTTCGGCATCGTCAAGCGATCGCGGTACTCGTACGGCTCCTCGATCTTCATCAGCGCGCGGAACTGCGGCGTGCCGAGCCAGTCCATGATCCCCTGCTCGACGTAGTCGTCCACCGCGTCGGAGTAGCGGCCGTAGGCGCGATAGTGGTGCTCGAACGAGGGTTCGACGTTGAGCACGTCGATCACCGCGGGCGCGAGCGCGGCGACCCGCGTGTCGACCGCCGCGGCGGCCCACGACGTCCAGCCGCGCTTCGAGGCGCCCGAGACGACGAACCGCGCGACCGGGTGACCGCCGCCGGCGGGGGATGCGGCGAACGCCGTCACGGTGTCCATGGCGCGGACGGCGCTCTTGGTCATCGGCAGCCGCGCCGGCCAGCGATCGTCGCCGGTGCGCAGGAACTGGTTCCAGGTATAGGCGATGAAGTCGTCCTCGGTGCGCGGCTTCTTCGCCGGATCGTTCTTGAAGACGATCGGCTGATTCGGCACCATCCGCAGTTCCGCGACGACCGTCCCGGTGTCGCGCGCGATCTCGGCCTGCCAGGGGGCCGGCGCCGCCGGCGGATTGCGATCGTTGCGCCCGCCGCCGACGAACAGCAGCGCCATGTCGCTCGTCACCTTCGCCGGCGTGACGACGACCAGCCAGTGCTTCCACAGGGGCTGCTCGATCTCCGCGTCGAGCCACCGCTGCGAGGTGAGATCGATCAGCGTGGCGGTCGTCCCCTCGGGGGCGGGGAGCGTCTTCGACACCGACCAGGCGTAGCTCGGATCGGGCGCGGCGACGTAGCGATCGAGGGCGGTCTGCGCCGCCCGGACGTGGCTGGCCGCGGGCTGGCGTGCGGGCGCGCCGGCCCCGAGCAGGGCAAGAGCGAGGAGCGCGGGAAGTGTACGGGTCACAGCCGGGGATTATACGGGCGCCGGCTACACCTCGGCGTAGCGGGCGTGCAGAAACTGATAGATGCCGTAGGCGAAGACGCCGGCGGCGGCGAGCCCGAGGAGCACCGTGCCCTGCGGCAGGGAGTTGAGGATCACCAGCGACCGGTCCAGGCCGGACGCTTCGGACGTGCGGCGCTCGAGGGCGGCGCGGACGAGGCCGACGCCGAGCAGCAGCACCAGCACGCCGCGCGCGCCGATGCCGCCGCGCGCGACCTGCAGCGCCCAGTTGCCGGCGCGGCGGCGCAGCGTGCCGGCGTCGAGATCCGGCTCGAGCCGCGCCTGGATCGCGTCCCGGATTTCCACCAGCCCGTACCAGCCGACGCCAAGCCCGGCAATCGCGATCAGCCATTCGCCGAGCGGCCACTGCAGCGCTTGCCGCACCAGCGGCTCCGGACCCGACTCGCCGGCGCGCAGGCCGAACCCGAGCTTCATCGCCGTCACGCCGATGCCGGCATAGACCAGCGCGCGGACGATGGTCAGCGCGCGGTCGCCCCAGCCTTCGTGGCGGTGGTGATCCCACCCGAAGATCGCGCGCACGATCTGCCACGACGCGTAGGTCAGAAGCCCCGCCGCGAGGACGATGAGCAGCGTCTGACCCAGAGGCTGCCCGAGCACGACATACAAGGCGCCGCCCTGGTCGGTGATCCGGCCGCCGCGCGCGCCGACCGCAACCTTCAGCGCCAGCACCCCCACCAGCACGTAGACGACCGCCTTGGCGATGTAGCCGAGACGGACGAACGCGGCAACCGTCTTCTGCACGCCGGCCGACGATGCATCGACCGCGCCAGCCGGGTTACTTGCGCTTGAGGTACGCGATCAGCGCGGCACGCTCCTCCGGCGCCGGACGGCGATCGAAATGGACGCCGTCCGTGCTGGCCACCGGCGGGACCGGCCCCGCGGGGGGCGCGTTGACTTCGACCCGCTTGAAGAACTCGATGTAGTGGTCCACCACCTCCTCGATGGTGGCGGCGCTGTTGTTGTGGAAGTACGGCGCCGTTCTCGCCAGCCCGCGCAGCGACGGCACGTCGAACTTGTTCCAGTCGTCCTGCGGCGCGGGGCCGCCGACGAAGCCGGTCAGCAGCGCGCGCCCCGGATCGGAACTGGTGCGGCGGATCTTCGTGGCGCCGATGGTGATCTCGTAGGTACGGGCGTTGCGGGTGAGACCCGGGCTGCAGGCGGCAAAGGCGAACCGCCCCTGCGGATCGACGGGACGCGGACACTGCGACACGATGTCGTGGTAGCGGATCACCGGCGCGGCCGCCGCCGACTCCGACGGCCCGCCGTGGCACTGCGCGCAGGCGCGCTGGAACACCGCTTTCCCCTGCTGCTCCAGCGGATCGAGCGGCAGATCCGGATCCGGCAGCTCCGCCGCTCCGGCGGCAATGGCGTCGGCGAGCGCGCGGACGCGCGGACTGCTGAACTGCGCCCGCTGAAACGCCGCGAGGTCGTCCAGCACCGCCTGCGGCGGCGCCGACTGCACCTGCGCGTGATTGACGAACGCGCCGATCGCCTGCTCCTGCAGCGTCCCGATCCGCGCGTCCAGCTGATACCCGCCGAAGCGATTCGGCTCGCGGAACCAGGGGTTCCCGGCGCCGGGGCCGGTCAGCGCGACGTCGTTGATCGTCGGCACGCTGCGCCAGACGTCGACGAAGGTTTCGTCCGACGGCTGGTTGGTCGCCGGATCGATCAGGCGCATGTTCGGCGGGAGCGGCAGCGTGATTCTGATCAGCGCGTGCTCGCGCAGGGTGGTGTAGTCGCGCGCCGCGTCGCCGTTGACGCGGAAGTCGTCGGCGTCGATCGGACGGAACAGCGGGTCGTCGGCGTGCGGATTCACCTGCCGCATGGCTTCCAGGCGCTGGAATCTCGCCTCCACGCTCGCCGGCGACAGCTGGAACTGATCCGTCGGCATGTGGCAGTCGGCGCACGAACGGCCGTTGCCGGTCAGCCCGGCGGGGCTCGGATCGAGGAAGGCGAGAAAACCGCGCGCGACCTCCAGGTGCGGGGCGGACGGCTGCACGGCGGCGGCCGCGGCGGTCAATCCGATGGCAAAGGCCGCGACGGCGGCAAAGAGCAAAGCGCGTGTGCTGGCGGTGCTGACCTTGTTCACGGGGGCTCCTTCGATCCATAAAGGCGCGGCCGGGGCGGGAAAGCTGCAATTGCGGGATCGGCGCGCGTTCTGCGCCTTATCCAGAGATGGTCGCGCTACACTCGGTCGCGGTCATGGCCCGGCCCGACGACACCCCGCACGGCGAGCTGACGGGATTCCTCCGAGGATGGAGCGACGGTGACGCCGACGCGTTCGAACGGGTGCTGCCGCTGGTGTACGACGAGCTGCACCGGATGGCGGCGCGCTACCTGTCCGGCGAACGGTCGGCGGTCAGCCTGCAGCCGACGGCGCTCGTCAACGAGCTGTGCGTCCGCCTGCTCGGATGGGACCCGGTGCGCTGGCAGAACCGCGCGCATTTCTACGGCGTGTCGGCGCGCATGATGCGCCGCGTCCTGGTCGACATCGCGCGGCGGCGCGCGGCGGAACGGCGCGGCGGGCGGGACGCGATCCGCGTGCCGCTGGACAGCGTCGACGTCGCCGCGCCGCCGCCGGGAGACGATCTGCTCGCGGTCGACCGCGCGCTCGAAGCGCTGGCCGGGGTCGACCCGCGCAAGGCCCAGGTCGTCGAGCTGCGCTTCTTCGGCGGGCTCTCGGTCGACGAGGTGGCCCGCGCGCTCGACGTGTCGCCGCGGACCGTCCACGGCGACTGGACGTTCGCGCGCGCGTGGCTGTATCGCGCGCTGAGCCGGGACCGTGCACACTGATCGCTGGCGCGAGATCGAGACGCTGTTCTCGGCGGCCCTGGCCCAGCCTCCGGCGGCGCGCCGGCCGTTCGTCGAACGCCACTGCGCCGACGCCGGCATGCGGGCCGAGGTCGTCTCGCTGCTGGAGGCGGCGGACGCGTCGCGGGACTTCCTGTCGTCGCCGGCGCTCGACGCGTTCGCGCGGCAGGTGTCGCGTGAGGGCTGGACGGTGCGCGTCGGCGATCGCCTCGGCGCCTACACCATCACGGCGCGCATCGGGGCGGGCGGCATGGGCGAGGTCTGGCGCGCGCGCGACGAGCGGCTCGGACGCGACGTCGCGATCAAGCTGCTGCTGCCGCATGCCGCCGACCTGAGCCAGCGGGCCAGCGCCTTCGAACGCGAGGCCCGCGCCGCCGGAGCGCTGAATCACCCCAACCTGCTGACGGTCCACGACGTCGGCGACCACCGCGGCGCGCCCTTCATCGTCATGCAATGTCTCGACGGCGAGTCGCTGCGCGCGCGCCAGGCGCGCGATCCGCTCCCGCTCGACGCGGCCCTGCACGTCGCGCTGCAGGTCGCCCGCGGACTCGCCGCCGCGCACGCCCGCGGCATCGTCCATCGCGATCTGAAGCCCGAGAACATCTTCCTGACGGCCGACGGCGGGGTGAAACTGGTGGATTTCGGAATTGCGGCGCTTGCCGCCGACGAAGGTGTGTCGGGCGGGACGCCCGGCTACGTCGCGCCGGAGCAGGCGCGCGGCGAGCCGGTGGACGCGCGCGCGGACGTCTTCTCGTTCGGCGCCGTGCTGCGCGAGATCGCCCCCGATCCGCCGGCCCCGCTCGCGGCGCTGATCGCGCGCTGCGTGGAACCCGATCGCGATCGCCGCGCGGGGTCGATGCCGCAGGTCGTCGGCGATCTCGACGCCATCGTCGAGCAGCGGCGTCCGCCGGATCTGCGCCTGCGGGCGCTGGTCCGCCGTCCCGCGGTGATCGCGGCGCTGGCGGCCTTCGCCGCGCTCGCCGCCGGGGCGGGGTGGTTCCAGTACCGCGCCGCGGCGCAGGCGCGATGGGCGCACGAGGTCGCGGCGCCCGAGATCCGCCGCCTGAGCGCCGCCGGCGACGTCGCCGCGGCGTTCCTGCTCGCGCACGAGGCACGGCAGGTCAGACCGCAGGATCCGGTGATCGAGCAGCTGTGGCTCGACGTCTCGGTGCCGATCCCGGTGGTCCTCACCAGCGATCCCGAGGGCGCCGACGTGCTGCTGTCGACGTACCGGACGCCGTCAGCCGCGTGGCTGCCGCTGGGACGTACGCCGCTGCGCGGCGTCCGCATCCCTCGCGGACTGTCGCGGATCCGCATGGTCAAGGCCGGCTTCGAGCCGTTCGACGGCACCTACTATCCGCATCCGCAGATGACGGTGCGGCTCGATCCCGCCGGGACGACGCCGGCGGGGATGGTGCGGGTCAGCGGCGGCCGCGACGCCGTGCGCTTCGGCGACGTGCGCGCCGTCGCCGATTTCTGGATCGATCGCTACGAAGTCACGAACCGCGCCTTCAAGGCGTTCGTCGATGGCGGCGGCTATCGGAATCAATCGTACTGGCGCGAGCCCTTCGTCGACGGCGGCGCCCGGCTCGCGTGGGACGCGGCGATCGCGCGGTTCGTCGATCGCAGCGGGAAACCGGGACCGGCGACGTGGACGAACGGCAGCTATCCAGAAGGACAGGGCGACTTCCCCGTCGGCGGCGTCAGCTGGTACGAAGCGGCCGCGTACGCCCGCTACGCGGGAAAGGCGCTGCCGACGATGTATCAGTGGTATCGGGCGGCGGCGCTCGGACGCTTCGCCGACATCCTTCCGCTCAGCAACTTCAACGGCGCGGGGCCCGCGCGCGTCGGCGCGCACGCCGGGCTGGGCACGTTCGGCACCTTCGACATGGCGGGCAACGTCAAGGAATGGTGCTGGAACGAGTCCGGCGATCGCCGCTTCGCGCTCGGCGGCGCGTGGGACGAGCCGCGATACATGTTCGCCGACTACGACGCGCGCCCGCCGTTCGACCGCGCGGCGAACCTGGGCTTCCGCCTGGCGAAACACGACGGGCCGGTGAGCGCGGCGGAACTGGCGCCGGCCTCGCCGCTCGCCCACCGGATCGCGAAGCCGCGGCCGCCGGTCGGCGACGACATCTTCGCCGTGTACCGCCGCCAGTACGCGTTCGATCCCTCGCCGCTCAACGCCGTCGTCGAAGAGGAAGAACGCACCGAGATGTGGACGCGCATCAACGTGACGTTCGACGCGGCCTACGGCGGCGAGCGCATGCGCGCGCACCTGTTCCTGCCGATAGCGGGCCGGCCGCCGTACCAGACGGTGGTGTTGTTCGGCGGCAGCGATGCCTTCCGCCTGCGATCGAGCCGCGACATGTCGCTGAGCTCGGCGGAAGTCCTGGTTCGCAGCGGACGCGCGCTGCTCTATCCGGTCTACAAAGGGACCTACGAGAGACAGGCGCCGGAATTGATGGGGACGAACGCGCGCCGCGAACTGCGCATTGCCTGGTATCGCGACCTGGCGCGGGCGATCGACTATCTGGAAACGCGGCCGGACATCGATCGCACGCGGCTGGCGTTCTACGGCACCAGCGCGGGCGGGGACGCCGGAGTCATGCTCACCGCGCTGGAATCACGATTCAAGGCGAGCATTCTGCAGGGCACCGGCCTGCAGGAGGAATCGACGCCGGAAATCGACCTGCGCAACTACGCGCCGCGCGTGCGCGTGCCGACGCTGCTGCTCGCCGGCCGCTACGATTTCGAAGTGCCGTACGAAGCGGCCCAGAAGCCGCTGTTCGAACTGCTCGGCCCGGCGCCGGAACACAAGCGGCTGGTCAGCGTCGAGTCGGGCCACACGGTACCGGCCAACGAACTCCTCGGCACCGTGCTTCCATGGCTGGATCGCTACCTCGGGCCGGTGGCGCGCTGAGCGCGGTCAGCGGCACTTGTCGCCGGCGAGCACCGACATGAGCACGAGCGGCTTCTTGGGTCCAGCGGCGACCGTGTGCGGCATGCCGCGCGGCACCATCAGGAAGACCGCGGGCCCGAGCGGTTCCTCGCGCCCCGACAGCTTCGCCATCCCCTGCCCGGCAATCACGTAGATGAACTCGTCCGCATCGTCGTGCGTGTGCTGCGCGAGCGGCTCGTTCATCTGAATCAGGGTGCTCGATCCGCCGGGCGCGCAGCCCATCGGCGTGGTCTTGCCGGCGGCGCGGCCGATGTAGTTCTTCTCGATGAAGGCCGGCATGTCGAGCACCGCCATCTTCAGGTCGGGCGGCGGAGGCGGCGGAGCCGCCGGCTTCTCGACCGGCGCCGGCTCGGGCTCCGGCTCCCGCTCCATGGTGACGGCAACCTCGATCGGCTTGGCGCCGCGTCCGGTGACCTGGCGATCGACGCTGATGTACCCGGGCTTCTCGAACTTCAGGATGTACTGACCGGACGGAAGATTCTCGAAGACGGTGCGCCCGCGTTCGGTGCGGGTGGTCCGCGTGACCACGCCGCTCAGCGTGACCCGCACGTCCGGCACCGGAGCGCCCGACGAGTCGGTGACATTGATGGCAAAAGTTACCGGTCCCGTGGTCGGCGCCGTGCCGCGGCGCTGGGCCGCCGTCAGACCGGACGCCAGCGTCAGGAGGACGATCGCGAGTGAGGCCGTCATGCGCATGAGCTACTCCGCAGCAGGGCAGTCCATGAAGCGTACCACTTCGCGGGGTGCGCGGGTGCGGCTCAGCCCAGGTCCACGGACAGCCGGGTCACCGAGGCCGGCGGGAACGTGTGCGTGATCACGGTGCCCGGCACACTTTCGGCGGCGACCTCGCGCGGGCGGACGGTGTCGGGACGATCGAAGGTGTTGTGCGCGTGGATGTCGGAGGCGGCGATCGCCGTCGCCCGGACGGCTTTCACCTTGCCGCCGTGCAGCGCGATCTCGGCCGTCGACGGCTCCGCGATGTGCGGATTGACGACGGTGAGGGTGAGCGTGCGCTCCTTCAGCGTGGCGGATCCGCCCAGACCCCAGATCGTCGCCGGGCCGTTCTCCCGGGCATAGCTGATGCGCGGCGCGGAGAACAGCGTCCGTACGGCGCGGCCGCCGGCATGCGCGCCGTACATCTCGAAGACGTGGAACGTCGGGGTGGCGACGAAGCGATCCTCGTGCGCGAGGAACAGGGAGTGCAGGCAGTTGATCAACTGCGCGACGTTGGCCATCGCCACCTTGTCGGCGTGGCGGTGGAAGGTATCGAGCGTGAGCGCCGCCAGCAGCGCGTCCCGCAGCGTCGACTGCTGGCCGAAGAGATGGTGCGGGGCGACCTCGGTTCCCTCGCGGTGCCACGCGCCCCACTCGTCGACCACGAGCTTCACGCGGTGGCGGCGATCGTACTCCCCCATCACGTTCCAGTGGCCGGCGATGAGGCCGTCCATCTTGTCCGCTTCGTTGAGCAGCTCGTACCACTCGTCGGCGGTGAACGAAACCGCGTCCCCCTTGCCTTCGTACCAGTCGGTGGTGCGGCCGCGGCTGACGTTCCAGGAATAATGATGCAGCGCCCAGCCCCACAGCCGGCGCAGCTGCCCTTCCCCCTTCTCGAGCAGCCGCGTGAAGAACCGGCGCGTCCACGCCAGGTCGCCGCCGTTGGGGCCCGAGCCGATCAGCGCCAGCTCGAGGCCGTAGAGCGGCACCCAGGCGGTGAAGCGGCGATACTCGGTCGCGTACTCCTCGGCGGTGAACTCGCCGCCGCAGCCCCAGGACTCGTTGCCGACGCCCCAGAAGCGGACGCCGAACGGCTCGCGATCGCCGGCGGCCGCGCGCTGATCGGCAAGCGTGCTCCGGCCCGCGGGCGCGTTGCAGTACTCGACCCACTGATAGAAGTCGCGCGGCGGCAGACTGCGCAGGTTGGCGGCGAGATACGGCGGCGCGCCGACCTGGCGGCAGAAGCGAATGAACTCGTTGGTGCCGAACCAGTTCGGTTCGTGCTTGGCCGGACCGTCCGGGCGCTTCGGCATCGTGCGCTCGTCGATCCAGAAATTCGAGCGCGTCGGCCGTGATTTCGCCGGCCCGACGCCGTCGCGCCAGTCGTAGCTGTCGGCGAAGCAGCCGCCGGGCCACCGGATGGCGCCGCGCGGCAGCCGCCGCATGTGCTCGACCAGCGCGCGCCGGATGCCGCGCTCGTTGGGAATCTTCGAGCCCTCGCCGACCCAGATGCCGTCGTAGACGACACCGCCGAGGTGCTCGACGAAGTGGCCGTAGAAGTCGGCGGTGACGGGACCGATCGGCTCGTCGAGCAGCACGTCGATGCGCGAGGCCGCGGCGCGCGCGGACCGCGGCGCCAGAATCGCCGCGGCGGCCGCCGCGATGCCGGTCCAGATCAGTTCACGTCGTCCAATCGCCACGGACAACACCGATAACACGGATCAGCACGGAGCACCAAGCACGGATACTGTCGAGATTCGGGCCACGGATCAGAAGAGGAACTTCAGCATGACCTGCACGCGGCGCGGGTAGTTCAGCTGCGCCGAGGTCACCACCTGCCCGAATGACGCGTTGGTCGGGTTGAGGCTGTTGCCGCCCGGCGACGGGAACTGCGGGTGATTGAAGGCGTTGATCGCCTCGAAGCGGAACTGCAGCGACTTGCCGCGCGGCAGCGCCGTGTTCTTGATCACCGACAGGTCCACGTTGTTCGTCCGATCGCCGCGCACCGAGTCGAGCCTGAGCGGGAAGGTGCGCAGGTTCGACACCGGCTGCTGGGCGGTGATGCGGTTGAACCCGGCGTCGACGTTGAACCACCGCGCGAGCGTCGGCTCGTCCGAGGCGATGTCGTCGAGGTCGCCGGTGAAGAACAGGTTCGGGAAGCTGCCGATCGGGAAGCCGCTCTGCAGGGTGAAGATCCCCTGCAGCTGCCAGCCTCCGATCAGCGCGTTCAACGCCGGGTTCGCGTCGGCGGCGAAGCGGCGCTGGCGGCCGAACGGCAGCTCGTAGATGCCGTTGATCGACAGCCGGTGCGGCACGTCCTGGCTCGAGATCCCTTTCCACGGCTCCGGATCGCCGGCGTTGAGGAACTCGGTGGCCTCGATGAACCGCGAGTAGGTGTAGTTCACGCCGAAGGTGTAGCCGTTGGCGAACCGCCGCTGCAGCCCCGCCTGCAGCGAGTGGTAGCGCGACCATCCTTCGCTGGTCGTCGTGTTGACCGCGTCGAACTGCGGATACGGACGCAGCAGCTGCTGACGCTGGATGTTGGCGCCGCGGAACCCGGCGCCGGCCGTCGCCGGCATCAGGTTGACGAACGGGTTGGGGACCTGGGCGGTCAGATAATCGTTCGTCGCGTTGTCCCGCGTCGTGCTGGTGCTCAGGTACTGATTCGGCGTCGCATTCAGATTGCGGCCGGTCGGCAGGTCGTCGCCGCGATTGCCGACGTACGCGAGATCGAGCACCAGGCGTCCCGGCAGCTCGCGCTGCAGGCCGATCTGCCAGCGCTGGTTGCGCGGCGACTTCGGATTGGGACTGAAGAAGGTGATCGACTGGCCGAGGAACGTCTGGATCCCCGCAGCCGAGCCGACCGGCTCGATCACCCCGCCGCGGAACGGATTCGACAGGGTCTCGATGAAGGTGAGGCCGTTGTCGAGCGAGACGGTCAGCGGCGTGTTGGCGCTGAAGCCGGTCGTGATCACGTCGCCGCGGCGCTGGCCGAGGAAGCCGTAGAACACGCCGTAGCCGCCGCGGACGACGGTCTTCTCGTCGAGCTTGAACGTGGCGCCGGCGCGCGGCATCCAGTTGTTCTTCGGCACCTCGTACAGCGCTTCCGGCTGGCCGTTCACGCCGGCGAACGTGAGGCCGCCGCGGACATGGAACTGGTCGAGCGGAATGCCGGTCGCCGCGGTGTTCAGCGCCGCGCGCGCCGCCGCTTCGATCGGCTGCGACACCGCGGCGTCGAAGCCGCGCACGCTGCGGTTCTGCGCCTCCCGCAGCGCCGACTCGAGCTCGTAGCGCAGCCCGAGGTTCACCGTCAGGCGCGGGCCGACGCGCCAGTCGTCCTGGACGTAGAAGCCGTAGGTGGACGACGCCTCGTCGTAGCTGGCGCGGCGCACGATCTGTCCGGAGGTCGGCAGGCCGAGGAGGAACGCGGCGAACGACTGGCCGAGCTGTCCCGGCGCGGTCGGCGAGTTGTCGAGCGGGCCGCGCGTCCAGGTCCCGTCGAACACGAACTGGCCGGTCTGATCGTTGGCGAAGAAGGTCGAGGTCTCCGCGTAGCGCCGGAACTCCATGCCGGTGCGCAGCGAGTGGGCGCCAATCGACCGGGTCATCGTGCCGATGAACGAGTGGGTCTCGTTCGGACGGAACTCGCCGCCGAACCCGGTGCCCTGATAGCCGGTGATGTCGAAGCGCGGGAAGCGGCGCAGGTCCTGGCCGATCGCCGAGTTGTATGCCGCCGGGAAGCCGAGCGACGTCAGGTCGAAGCCGTGGTTGCCCGGGTTGGTGTCGGTGCCGCGGACGAAGCGGTTGAAGCCGTAGCGCAGGTTCATCACCGTCGACGAGTTCATCACCCAGACGTGATCGAACGCCGCCTGGCGCGAGATGAACTGGAACCACTCGCCGGTGGAGAGATTGTTGAAGTAGTTGTTGTAGTTGCTGTTCCGGTCGTACCAGCTGAACCGCCCGTAGACGCGCTGCTTCTCGGTGGCGACGTGGTCGACGCGGATCGTGTTGGTCGCGTACTTGATGGTCTCGGGCAGCGACGGCTGCTGGAAGTTGCCGGTGCCGTCGGCGTTCCCCGGCGACAGCGGACGGCCGATGTACTCGAGGGCCGCCTTCGCCACGGGGTTGATGAGAGCCGCCGGGATGATGTTGCCCGGGAACGGATCCTGCTGGAAGCGTCCGTTCGCCACCGCGCGCCGCGTGAACGGGTTGTAGATCTGGTACTGCGGTCCGAGCGCGAGCAGCTCCGAGAAGTCGCCGTTGCGCATCTTCTCGGTCGGCACCGTCGGCGTGCCGTTGTTGCGCGGCCGCGCCTCGTGGATGCCTTCGAAGCCGTAGGTGAAGAACGTCTTCCGCCGGCCGTCATAGCCGGGCAGCACGACCGGGCCGCCGGCCATCCCGCCGTAGCGGTTGTAACTGAAGTCGGTGGGCGGCAGCCGGTTCGCGTTGCTGAAGAAATCGCTCGCGAAGAGACTCGGCGGCGTCTTCACGAAGTAGGCCGTCCCCCTCAGCTCGTTGGTGCCCGACTTGATGCTCAGGTTGGTCACGCCCCCTTCGGTGTTGCCGAAGCTCGCGTCGAACGTGGCGGTCTGCACCTTGAATTCCTGGACGACGTCGGGCGGGGGCACGTACGAGGCGATGACCTCGTTGGCGTTCGCCGTCGCGGTGCTCGGCACGCCGTCGATCGTCAGGTCGCTGCGGTTGCCGCGGGTGCCGTCCATCGCGTAGCCGACGATGTGGGTCGGCTCGAACGGGCGATCGAGCCGCAGCGATCCCGTGTAGGCGACGCCGGCGGCGAGGCCGATGAGCGCGTAGGGATCGCCGTGCGGCGTCGGCAGCTCGGCGATGCGGCGCGCGTCGACCACGTTGCCGAGCGAGGCGTTGGTCGTCTGGAGCAGCGGCGTGGTCGCGGCGACGGTCACCTCTTCCACCGTGCCGCCGACTTCGAGCGTGATGTCCAGATCGAGGCGATCCGCGATGCGCACCTCGATGCCTTCCCGGACGTACTTCTTGAAGCCCTGCAGCTCCACCGCGATCTTGTAGGTGCCGGCGATCAGGTACGGCGCCTGAAAGAAGCCGTCCTGATTGGTCACTGCCGTAATGGCGTTGCCCATCGCCTCGCTGGTGATGGTCACGGTCGCGCCGGGGACGACCCCCTTGCTCGTGTCGCGGACGGTGCCGCTGATGGTGCCGCGCGAATCCTGGGCGAACCCGGACGTTGCCGCCGCCGCGAGCGCGAGGCACGCGCACACGACGATCTTCAGGCGTTGCATTCGAACTCCTCCTGCGAGCACTTGTGTAGCCGACCGGGGCGGGTATCGCAAGGAAATACGCCGTGTTGCGCAGCGCAAAACGCGGCCGCGGCTTGTCTTGGAGCCCAAAACCGAAGAGACTGGCGCGGCCTCGGGGCGCCGGCCCCCGGAGCCAAAGGGAGTACCCGATGAAAAGACGGGAATTCGTCGAAAAACTCGGCGTCGGATCGGTGACGCTCGCGGCCGCCGGCGCGCTCGGCAGCGTCGCCGCGGGTAAACAGGAGACGCAGGATCACCACTCGCAGCTCGACGGTCCGCTTGCGAATGCGACGGTGTCGTTCGGCCAGTGGATGTTGCCGCTGGATCGCTACCCGAACAACAGCCCGCGCCAGGCGAACCATCACAAGCTGCGCCCGTATGAAGCGACGATCCGGGCGGGCGGCGCCGTGACGTTCCAGATCAACGGCGTGCATCTCGTGCTGATCTACGCGCCCGGAACGACCCTCGACAGCATCACCCGCAACGTCGTCGAAGCGACGCCAGGGCCGCCGCCGTTCCCCGGCTTCGTCGACGATTCCACCAATCGCGTCTACCGCGGTCTCGATCCGCGCCCGCTGCCGCAGGACCGGCAGGAGACGGTCACGTTCGCGGAGAAGGGCACCTACCTGGTCGTCTGCGGCCTCGTCCCGCACTTCGATCAGGAAATGCACGGGTTCGTGAAAGTCGTCTGACATCAGTCGGTCACACGTCTGAGCTCGTCCAGGAGCTGGCCCGCCCGGGTAGCGCAATCGGACGGCGCGCGCCGTCGCGCGACATAATCGCAGCAGGAGGCAGCGTGGCACGAATCGCGTTACTCGGGACGGGCCTGCTCGGGTCCGGGATGGTTCAGCGTTTCCTGCGGTCGGGGACGGCCGTGACGGTGTGGAATCGGACGGAGAGCAAGGCGCGCGCGCTCGAGCAGCACGGCGCGCGGGTCGCCGCGTCGCCGCGCGAGGCGGCGGCGGGCGCCGACCGGGTTCATTTCGTCCTGCCGGACGATGCCGTCGTCAATCAGATGCTGGAGCAGATCGCCCCGTCGCTCGAGCGCGGCACGATCGTCGTCGATCACTCGACGACGCTGCCGGAGGCGACCAGGGCGCGCGCCGAACGCATGCGCGCCACCGGCGTGCGGTACGTGCACGCGCCGGTCTTCATGTCGCCGCAGATGGCGGCCGACGGCATCGGCCTGATGCTGGTCTCGGCGCCGCGCACCGATTTCGACGACGTGCGCGCGGCGCTCGAGGGGATGACCGGCGAGGTGTGGTATCTCGGCGAGCGAACGGACCTCGCCGCCGCCTACAAGCTGTTCGGCAACTGCATGCTGTTCGCGATCAGCGGCGGCCTGGCGGACGTGATCACGATGGCGCGCGCGAACGACATCGATCCGCTCGACGGCCTCAGCGTGTTCCAGAAGTTCCAGGCCGCCAACATCATCAACTTCCGCGGTCCGCGGATGGCGCGCGGCGAGACCACGCCGGCCAGCTTCGCGGTGGAAATGGCGCGCAAGGACGTCGCGCTGATGGTGGCGGCGGCGAAGGGTCGCCCGCTCGTCGCACTGCCGTGCGTCGCCAGGCGCATGGACGAGGTAATCGCGGCCGGCCGCGGCGGCGAAGATCTGGCGGCGCTCGGCGCGGCGAAGCCGGGTGAACGCTGACGCGGGATCACTTCGCCGACGCCGGCAGGCGGATCTGTGCAATCACCGGGAAGTGGTCCGACGGCGTCCGCCCGGATCGCGCGCTGCGCACGATCTCGGCGCGCATGACCTCGGTGCCCGGAGGCACGAACACGTAGTCGATCTTCTCGCCGCCCGTCCTGGCCGCGTCGAAACCGCTGAACGTGCCCGCGACGCGTTCGTCCGGGAACCGCACGCGGAACGTATCCACCAACGCCCCGCCGGAGACCATCGTGGTGACGGCGGCGTTCTGCTCGCCGGCGTTGAAGTCGCCGGTGACGACCACCGGCTCGTCCGGGTGGCGGCGTCCGGCGATGCGGCTGCGCAGCAGCGCGGCGCTGCGCTCGCGCGACGGCTGCGACTCGTGATCGAGGTGCACGTTGTAGTGCCAGAAGGCGCGGCCGTCGCGATCCACCAGCCGCGCCCACGTGCAGATGCGGGTGATGCGGTTCCCCCACGATTTCGAGGCGACGGCCTCGGGCGTATCGGAGAACCAGAAGGTGCCCGCATCGGACACCTGGAAGCGATCGCGGCGGAACAGGATCGCCGCGTACTCTCCCTTGCGGGCGCCGTCGTCGCGGCCGGTGCCGATGACGGCGTAGGCCGGCAGCGCGGCGACGATCTCGTCGATCTGGAAATCGAGCGCCTCCTGCAGGCCGATGATGTCGGCTGACTGCTCGCGCAGCACGTCGATGAGGAAGTCGCGGCGAAGCGGCCACCGGTTGTCGCCGTCGTTGGCGGTGCCGTAGCGGATGTTGAACGACATGGCGGTGAGCGGGGCGCGCGGCTGCACCGCCGCGGCCGGCTTCGCCTCGTGCACGATCCGGCCGTTGACGATCGTCAGCAGGCTGGTGGTGCGCGGCAGCTCGGGCGCCGGCACCTTGAAGATGTCCTGCGAGAGGAGCGCCAGGTCGGCGAGCATGCCGGGGGCGATCGTGCCCTTCTGCCGCTCGGCGAACTCGGCGAACGCCGAGCCCTTCGTATAGGCGGTGAGCGCCTGCTCGACCGTCAGCGCCTGCGAGGGGTTGGCCGCGTTGGCCGCGGCGAACATGATGTTGAGAAACGGATTGAGCGGGCCGTCGGATCCGATCGCGAACGGCACCCCGGCGGCGATCGCACTCTTCACCAGATCGGTGCGCGCCAGGCGCTCGGCGCCGAGCCGCTGACGCAGGATCGGCGCGATGGTGAAGTGCGACGGGTTCTGCACCAGCGTCACGCCCATCCGCGCCGCGCGGGCGAAGTCGGCCGCCTGGATCATGTCTGCGTGCTCGAGCCGCGGACGGAGCGTCAACCACCGCGCGCCGCCGGTGTCCTGCAGCGAATCGAGCGCCAGCGCGATCGCCCCATCGCCCACCGCGTGGAGCAGCGGCTGCTCTTTCGCGTCGTAGGCGCGCCGCAGGAACTCGCGCAGCTCGACGCCGGTCATGTTCGCGCGGCCGCTCGTCTTCGGCGCGTCTGCATACGGCGCGCGCAGCAGCGCCAGCCGCTCGATGGGGGTGCCGTCGAGAACCCACTTGGTGCCCGACGCGGTGACGAGCGGGGAGGCCGCCTTGACGCGCCGTCCGGCGGGGGCCCGCCACTCCTTCATCGGCGTCAGCGGGAAGTCGATCAACCGCGTGCGGATCGGAAGGTTCGCGGACTCGATCCACGGCGCCGCGTCGGCCATCGGATACGCCGTCATCATCGCCTGCACGCTGGTGATGCCGAAGGTCACCGCTTCGGCGGCGAACTGCTGCATCGCCTTCACCTGCGCGGCTCGGTCCGGGATCATCGAGAGGCGCTGCGCGATCAGGTAGTCGGCATACTCGTGCGCCAGGCCGGTGAGCCTGCCGTCGGCGCGGCCGAACCAGCCGCCCGCCGGATCCGGCTCCGTGTCCGACACGCCGAGCGCGCGCAGCGCCGCGGTATTGAGGATCGCGCCGTGCCCGGTCCAGGCGTACAGCATCAGCGGCCGGTCGGGCGTGAGCGGATCCAGCACGGCGCGCGTGGCGCGCGGATCGTCGAGGGCGTTCGCGCCGATCTCGCCGAGGATCCACCGGCCCTGCGGGGCGGCGGCGACCGTCTTGCGGATCCGCGCCAGCACCTCGTCGAGCGGCGGATCCTGCTCCATCGCCGGCGGCCCCTCGAGCTGCACGATCTCGGGCATCGCGCCCGGATGCGTGTGGGCGTCGTTGATCCCGGGAATCAGCAGGCGGCCGCCGGCGTCGACGATCCGCGCCGCGCCGGCGGTTCGGATCGCGGCGCTCGTGCCGACCGCCTCGATGCGGTTCGCGCGGATGCTGACCGCCTCGGCCCACGGCTGCGCCGGAACGCCGGTGAAGACGCGGGCGTTGACGATGGCAAGGTCGGCCGGCGCGCCCGATTGAACGGCGAGCGTGAGCGCGAGCAGCGCGCTCGCGAGAAGTCGCATCAGCATGGGTCGGATTCTAGCGCGGCGCCGCGGCGGAGGAGGCGGGGCCGCGGCCGACCGCCTCCTGCTCGGCGGACGAGACGGTCGGCAGCGTCACGACGAACGTCGCGCCGCGGCCGATGCCGGGACTCTCGGCCGCGATTCGCCCCTTGTGCGCCTCGACCAGTTCCTTGGCGATCGACAGCCCCAGGCCCGCGCCGCCGTAGTGCCGCGACGCGGCATGGGACTGGCGGAACGCCTCGAAGATGTGCGGCAGGAAGTCGGGATCGATGCCGGGGCCGGTGTCGGTGATGCGGACGCAGACCTCGGCGTCCGTCGCGTCCACCGCGACCGCGACGCGCCCCCCTTCCGGCGTGAACTTCAACGCGTTGCCGAGCAGGTTCAGAAAGATCTGCTCGAGACGCCGGGGATCGGCGGTCAGGTGCACGTCGGGGACGGGCGAGACGTCCAGGTGGATCCCGCCGGACGCGGCGACCGGGATGATCGACTCGATGACCTCGCGCAGGAGCGCGCGGAGATCGACCGGCGCCGCGTCCAGCGACATCCGCCCGGACTGCAGCCGGGAGAAGTCGAGCAGGTCCTCGACCAGGCGAAGCTGCCGCGACGCGTTGTCGGCAATCGACTGCAGGGCGCGCTGGATGCCCTGCTCGTCGAGCGCGCCCTGCTGCAGCATCGAGGTCCATCCGATGATCGCGTTCAGCGGCGTCCGCAGCTCGTGCGACACGATCGAGACCAGCTCGTCCTTGTGCCGGTTGGCGGTCTCGGCATCGGCGCGCGCGCGGTCCGCCGCCTCATAGAGGCGGGCGCGCTCCACCGCCTGCGCGCAGTGCCGCGCCACCGAGACGAGCAGGTCGCGGTAGTCGTCGTCGAAGTTCACCGGGTTGGTGAAGTGGAACCCGAGCACGCCGACGGCCACGCCATCCACCAGCAGCGGCAGCGTCGCCGAGGAGACGTAGCCGCCGTCGGCGGCGATGGTCGCGGATCGCGCGTAGCGCTCCTGCCACTCGTCGAAGGAGCTGACCAGCACCGGCGCGCGGCTGTGCACCGCCTCGGTGGCGCACAGTCCGGGCACCGCCGCTTCGCGCGCGCTGGGGCCGGCGGCGCGCGGACCGTCGGCGAAGACCGTCTCGAACGCCGTGCCGCCGTCGACGAGCATCGCCACGTCGCCGCTCGCGGCGCCGAGCACGTTGCGCCCGTGCTGGACGACGGCGCGGGCGACGTGATCGAGGGTCGCCGCTTCCGACAGCGCGGCGGCGAGCCCGTGCAGCCGCGTGGTGCGCGCCACCAGCGCCCGGTAGCGCGCTTCGCTGGCGCGGAGCGCCGCTTCGACCTTCTGCCGTTCCACCAGCTCGCGCTCGGCGCGCTGCCGCTGGGCGTCCGCCTCGGCGCGTCCGCTCAGCGCCGACTCGTGCTGCCAGGTGCGATCGAGGGCCTGCGCGCCGCGCGCGGCGAGCGCCTGCACGTAATCGCGATCGGCAGTGGTGAACGCGCGCCGCTCGCGGAACTCGAGCCGCACCACGGCGACGACTCTGCTGCCGACGAGCAGCGGAACCGCGGCGACCGAACCGAACTCGCCGCGCGCGCCAGACGGGTACTCGTGGTCCCACTTCGACGGCGATTCGATGAGCACCGGCGCGCCGCGGCCGATCGCATCGGTGGCGGGCGTCTTCACGTCCAGCGATTCCTCGCCGCGGGCGTCGCGCTCCTCCGGCCGGTATCCCACCGCGCGCGCCACCTCCGCGGTGCTGCCGTCGCGCCGCAGCAGCAGCACCAGCCCGGCGTCGGCGCGCAGCGCGTGCAGCGGCTCCTGCAGCGCCGCCTCGATCGCCGCCGCGGGGGTCCGCGCCTGCGCGAGCGCGGCGGTGAGCTGGGCGAGCCGCTCGGCCTGTTCGGCAACGCGGTTGGCTTCGCGGCAGCGGTTGCGATCCTCGTTCGAGCGCTGATAGGCGCGGGCGACGACGACGCAGACCAGCATCCACGCCACGCTGTAGGCGGCGCCCAGCACCGCGTCGGCCGGCTTGTCGAGCGGAGGCAGCGCCCGCAGCCCGGCCAGGAACAGCCAGGCTGCCGCCGGCGCGACGACGACGATGACCGCCGCCTTCGCCAGCACCCGCGCGATGACGCCTGAATTGGACTCGGGCCGCACCACTCCTCCGCCGCCATTTCGCAGGAATGGCAGAGCTGCAAGAGCTCTGCGGTCAAGGCTACCACGGCGCGGCGCGCCGGGATGCGATGATGAGGCGTGTTGTCGTCGGTCCGCCAGCGGCGCGTGCGCGTGCTCGACGCGCTGGAACTGCGCGCCAGACAGTTCCGGTCGCGCGGCGGAATCTGGCCGTTTCGCGTGCCGCACGCGCCGCTCGATCTCGAAGACGTGATCGAGAGCGCGCTCGAAGGCGAGGGCGGGGTGGAGGCCGACGCGCTGCGCTCGCGCACCGTGCTCGAGCTGACGTGGGGCGATCACCGATGGGAGCTCTGGGTCGTGGCGCTGCCGTCCGGCATCCTGCTCTACTGCGATTCCGGCGACGGCGAGACCCGCATCCTCGCCTCGGCCCGACGAGGCAATCCGGCCGAGGCGGACGGGTTCTTCCTGGAACGGCTCGCGCAGTCGCGCGGACACGACTTCGGCATCGAGATGGCGGGGCCTCCGCCGGACCGGGTCCGCTCCTCCATCGGCGACCGCGAGTTCCTCGCCGAGGTGTTCGTCGATCTGTTCGAAGGATCCGACGCGGAGCAGGCGCTGCGCGGCGACGCGCGCCGCGCCGATTTCCACGCCGTCGTCGCGGCGTGGCTGGACGGCGTCCTCAGCGCGCCGCCGCCCGGCCGGCGGCAGCCGCGCGTGAGGGACGAAGAACCGTAGCTATTTGAACCCGAGCAGCACGCCGGCGCCGAACATCAGCGTCGCGCTGTTGTCGTCGCGCGCCGAGATGGTGCGCCCGACGTTGGTGTAGAGCGCGACGTCGGGGCGCAGCACGAACGAGATGCCGCCGTTCACGTCGGTCCGCGCCTTGTGCAGGCCGAGCGCGGCGCTGAGATCGTCGTGGTGCACGGAGTACGACTGGCTGATCGCGCCGCTGATCGAGGCCCGATCCGACACCTCGATTTCCACGGCGCCGCTGCCGAACATCGCGCCGCGCGAGAAGTAGCCGGCGCTGCCGAACAGGCGCCAGCCCTGGCGCTGCAGCTCGACGCTGGCCGGCAGCGCCCACGTGACGCGGCTGCTGCCGTCCGGCGGATCGACGCTGAGCACCTCGAGCATCGGCGTCACGCCGAAGCCGAGCCGCGACGGACCCGGCTCGCGCAGCTGAACCTTGGCGCTCAGATACATGTCGCCGAAGCCGCGGACCACGGGCGCGCCCGTGACGGAGGCGCGGTAGTACGGCACGCTCATGCCGATCTGCACGCGCCGGTGAATCGCGACGCCGCTGTCGACGGTCGGCAGATCGAGCTCGCGATACACCGGCGTCTTGAACAGACCGACGCCGAAGCTGACGAACCCGGTCCCCGCCTCCATCACCGACGCGTCGTCCAGCCACGATCCGAAGTTGCGGACGCCGGTTCCCGCGATGTTGCTCCCGGGCACCGCGCTCGAGGGGTTCGACGCCGCTGTTACCGTGCTCTTGTAGTGTCCGAACGCGTTGCCGCGGCCGTTGCCCTGCGCGAACGCGGTGCCGGTGTCACACACCAGCACCGCGGCAGCCGTCCCGAGGACGGCGATCCACGTACGCATCGGCGCCTACCGCATGTCCTTCATCGCCTGGCCGAGACTCATGTTCTCGTAGACGATGCGCTGCTTCAGCCCCTCGAAGGAGAGGTTGTGGTTGTAGGACGCGTTCACGGTCGAAACGAACTGGCCGAGGTTCTTGAAGCCGGCCGCTGCCGTCATCAGGTCGGTGCCCGCGGGCAGCCGGCTGCGCAGCTTCGCCGCCAGGTTCGTGTTGCGCTCCAGCTTCTGCTGCACCGGCGAGAGCTGCGTCGTGTTCGTCGTCGTGGTGGTGGTGGTCGTCGTGGTCGTCGGCGTGGACGTCCGCGCGACCTCCGTCTTCTTCGTCGTCTTGACCGACGTCCTGGCGGACGCGGTGGTCGACTTGGTGGTCGACTTCGGGCTCGACTTCACGGTCGTCTTGCTCACCGTGGCCTTGACCTTGACCGGCTTCACGGTGCTCTTCGACTGCAGCTTGACGGTCGACTTGCCGTGCGCCGTCGGCTGCGACTTCACGACCGTCTTCGAAACGGCGTGCGGCTTGGGGGCGCCGCCCTTCGGTTTCTGCGCCGCGAACGCCGGCCCCGCCGTCACCATCGTCAGAATCGCGATTCCGATAAGGCTGTGTTTCATGGTGACGGGTGGATCCGCAAGACACGTTCCACGGGGGTGTGCGCCGGCTCAACATTGTAAGTACTTTGGCGGCTGTGACTTGCGCCCGCCGTGTGCGCCGCTCCGCGGCGTCCGGCCGACAAGACTGCCGTGCTTCATTACGAAGTTGCTCGATCGCGGTAAACCGCCGGGGATCGCCGTCCGTCAAAGCCTTTCGAGGATGTCTACGACGTAGACAACATGACGAGCCCCCCTTACCTCGGCGAGTTCGAGCAGCAGGTGCTGCTCGTGGTGGTCCGGCTGAAGGACGCGGCGTTCGGACCTGAGATCGGACGCGAGCTCGAGGCCCGCGCCGGCCGCCGCGTGTCGCGCGGCGCGCTCTATACGACCTTCGATCGTCTCGAAGACAAGGGACTGCTGCGGTGGCACACGGTGCCGGGCACCGAAGCCCGCGATGGCCTGCCGCGGCGGCTGTATGCCGTCACTCCCGTGGGGCTGGCGTCGCTGCGTGCCGCGCGCGACGTGGTGCGGCGGCTCTGGGCCGGGCTGGATGCGCGGCTGAACGATCCGGGGCGCGGCTGATGCGGCACGATCCGCCGCCGCTCGCCGAATGGCTGCTGCGCCGCTTCCTGCCGCTCGATCGGCAGAACGACGTCGTCCGCGGCGATCTCCTCGAGGAGTTCCGCCGCCGGCAATCCCGCGCCTGGTACTGGCGCGAGGCGCTCTCCCTCCTCTTCCGCGGACACGGGTACAAGAACATGCTGACGCTCGACAGTCTCCTGCAGGACTTTCGCTTCGCCTGCCGCTCGTTCGCGAAGGCCCCCTCCTTCACCGCGCTCGTGGTCCTGACGCTGGCGCTCGGCGTCGGATCGTCGACCGCCATCTTCTCGATCGTGAACGCCGTGCTGCTGCGGCCGCTGCCGTTCCCGGAGTCCGATCGCCTGATGTGGATCAGCGAAGCGAACAGCAGCGGCGCGGTCGTGTCGGTGTCGTGGCCGAACTTCCAGGACCTCCGCGTCCGGCAGCGATCGTTCGAACGCATCGCGGTGTCGCGCCATTCGTCGTTCACGATGACGGGGCACGGGCAGGCGCGGCGGGTCCTCGGCCGGACGGTGACCGGCTCGTTCTTTCCCACCATCGGCGTGCAGCCGGCGCTCGGCCGAAGCATCACCGATGCGGACGATGCGCCGGGCGCGGAGCCGGTGGCGATCCTGAGCCACGCATTCTGGCGCGCACAATTCGGCGAAGACCCGGGCGTGCTCGGGAAGCGGCTGAACCTCGGCGACTTCCAGTTCACCATCGTCGGCGTGCTGCCCGCCGGGTTCCGATACCTGCGCGACTACGACCTCTTCACGTCCGTCGGGCCGTTCACGCGCAATCCGTCGTTGAACGATCGCGGAAACCACCAGGGCTTCGTCGGCGTCGGACGGCTGCGCCCCGGCGTAACCGAGCGGGCGGCCGCCGACGAGCTCCAGCAGATCGCACGGCAGCTCGCGCAGGAGCATCCCGCCACGAACTCGGGACTGAACACCGTGATGTCGCCGCTGCAGTCGCGGCTGGTGAACGAAGAGCGCACGACGCTGCTGGTCCTGTTCGGCGCCGTCGGGATTCTGCTCCTGATGGCCTGCGTGAACGTGGCCAATCTGCTGATCGCGCGGGGCGCGTCGCGGCAGCACGAGCTGGCGGTCCGCGCCGCGCTCGGCGGACGGCGGACCCGGCTGTTGATGCAGCTGCTGGTCGAGAGCACGACGCTCGCGGCCGCCGGCGGAGCCATCGGGATTCTGCTCGCGGCAGGCATGCTGCGGCTGCTGCTCGGCGTCGCGCCGGCGGAGACGCCGCGGCTCGACGAAGTGTCGCTCGATCGCGCCGCGCTGTTCTTCGCGGTGACCGCCGCGGTCGTCTGCGGGATCGTGTTCGGCTTGTTCCCGGCCGCGCAGGCGTCGCGCGCGAGCGGCCAGCCACTGGTCATCCGGACGCGCACCGCCGGAGCGTCAGCGCAATCGCACCGGCTGCGTCGCGGATTGCTGGTGGCGGAAGTGGCGCTGGCGCTGATCCTGCTGGCCGGCGCCGGACTGATGGTCCGCACCCTGTTGGGTCTCACCTCGCTCGACACCGGCTTCCGTCCGGATCATCTGCTGACGATGCGCGTCGAACTGCCGCGCGGGTTCGACGACGATGCGAAGCGAGCTGCGGCGGCCGGCGAACTGGTCGCGCGCGTTCGCGAGCTGCCCGGCGTCACGGCCGCCGCGGCGGGCTACTCGATGCCGATCGACGGCTCCTCCTGGAACTCGGTGTTCGCCGCGAGGGACAAGCCGATCCCCGCTTCCCGCGATCGGATCCCGGTGGCCGCGATGATCCCGGTCTCGCCGGCGTACTTCGACACGCTCGGGATGCGGGTGGTGCGCGGACGCGTGTTCACCGCCGCGGATCGGGCGGCGTCACCGCCCGTCGCCGTGGTCAACGAGACGCTCGCGCGCACCCTGTGGCCGGGCGACGATCCGATCGGCAAGTCACTGAAGCAGGGATGGCCGGAACGACCGGGCACGTGGCGCGAAGTGGTCGGTGTCATCGGCGACGTCAAGTTCGAAGGCCTGACCGAGACCACGCCGCTGCAGGTCTACATGCCCCTGGCCCAGGAACCGCCGCGCGACCTCACGATCCTGGCGAAGACCGCGGTGCCGCCGGGTTCGATGCGCGCGTCGATCGAGTCCGCGATCGCGGGCGTCAGCCCGGAGATGACCGTGTCGGCCGTCAGGACGATGGACGAGGTGCTGTCGGCGTCAATCGCCCGGCAGCGGATGGCGCTGCTGGTGCTCGGCGTCTTCGCGGCGATCGCGCTCGTGCTGGCCGTCACCGGCCTGTATGGCCTCGTCTCGCACGGGGTTACGGAGCGCGCGCACGAAATCGGCGTCCGCATGGCGCTCGGCGCGGAACGGCGCGACGTCGTCGCGCTCGTCCTCCGCGGCGGCCTGTCGATGACCACCGCCGGCGTGATCCTCGGGGTCGCCGGAGCGGCGCTGCTCTCGCGGGGGCTCGACGGGCTCGTGTTCGGCGTCGACCCGCTGGATCCGGCGACGTTCGCCGCGGTCGTCACCGGGCTCGTCACGGTCGCGCTGGCTGCCTGCTACCTGCCCGCCCGCCGCGCCACCCGGATTCCGCCGGCGGCGGCGCTGCGCGCGGACTGAGATATATTCAGCAGTCTGACCGCCACAGAAGGAGTTCAAGACATGCGCCGCGTTTACGCCATTACGTTCGCTCTCGTCACCGCCTTGTCCGTCGCCGGGACGCAGGCCCAACAGCCTGCCGCCGGGGCCGCACAGGGTGACGCCTCCCGGAAAGTCGCCGGCGGCGGCATCACCGCCAAAGGCTGGCAGGGCAAGGTCGACGCCGCTGAAGCCTCGAAAGGCGGCAAGCTCACCGATTCGAAGTTCGCGCAGCAGGGAAGCGAGTTCCACATCAACAACGGCCCGGCCGCCGTCTACTGGAACCCGGCCAACACCGCGAGCGGCAGCTACACGGTGAGCGCGACCTTCACCGAGCCCAAATACATGTCGTCGAACGATCACCCGCATCCGTACGGGCTGTTCATCGGCGGCGCCAACCTGGACACCGACAAGGCATCGCTGCTGTACTGCACGCCGTACGGCAACGGCACGTTCATCGTGCGCGGCTTCGGGCCGGCGCCGTTCGCGCCCGGCGCGGGGCGCAAGCCGATCGCGAACGAGGCGGTGAAGAAGGCGACGGCCGGCGGCAGCATCACGCAGGAAGTCGCCTGGGTGGTGACGCCGGAGAAGGCGGACTGCAAGATCAACGGCACCGTCGTCGCCAGCTTCCCGAAGGCGGAACTGGTCGGCGAAGGCAAGCTCACGTCGCTCGACGGCATCGCGGGCATCCGCGTCGCGCACAACGTCGACGTGAACGTCAGCAACTTCAAGATCACGAAGTAGGCACGGAGCGCCCGCGCCATGATCATTGACGCGGGCGCGTTCTGCCACCGCTACGCGCCCCTCCACCCGCTCTTCGCCCGCGCCTTCCGCTTTCTCGCCGACGCCGATCTGCGGTCGTTCGCGCCGGGACGCCATCCCGTCGACGGCGACCGTCTCTACCTCTCGATCGATCACGTGCAGGGACGCGGCCGCGACGGCGCGCGGCTCGAGGCGCACCGGCGCTACATCGACATCCAGTACACCATCGACGGCGCGGAAGAGATCGGCTGGATGCCGCTGGCGAACTGCGGTGCCCTGGCGTCGCCGTTCGACGACGCCAGGGACGTCGGATTCTTCGACATGCGGCCGACCACCTGGCTGGCCGTTCCGGCGGGAACCTTCGTCGTCTTTTTCCCGCAGGACGCCCACGCGCCGCTGGCGGGGCGCGGCCCGCTGAAGAAGGCGATCATGAAGGTCGCGGTGGACTAGACGCGAAAGAGAATGCCCGACGCGCGGCGCCCGGTCGCGCGCGCCACCGCCTGCACGTACTGCCGCAGCTGCGCGCGGTAGCGCATCTCCCCGGTAGACAGCTCGTGATCGGTCTTGAAGTCGACGACGAAGGTGGTGTCCCCTTCCTCGAACGCGAGGTCGAGCACCCCTTCGATCAACGTCCCGTCCTCGTTCACCCATGACACCGGCGTTTCGCGCATCACCGACGCGGAGGCGCGGACCCGGCCGAGGAGATCGTGACGGAGCACGGCGGCGACGACATTGGCGGCGGCGGCGGCGTCGGACGCGGACGCGTTGATGATGCGCGCCTGCGTCTGCGCCGTGCGTCCGATCGATTCATCGCTCGCGTCGAGCGCGACCGTGGCGAGGACGGCGTGCACCAGCGTGCCGAAGGCGGCGCCGCGCGGACGGTCGGCTGCGCCCGGCAGCTGAATCAGCCGGACGTCGTCCGCGCCCGCTCCGTCGAGCATCGCCAGGTCGAGCCCGCTGCTCGCCGCCTCGGCGGCCCATGCGGTCGCCGTCTGAAACTTCACCGTCGGCCGGGACGCGTCCGTCAGCGTCTGCGCGCGCGCCTCACGCCAGCGCTCGTACGCGGCAAGCCGCTCGTCGACGGCGAACATGTCGCCGTCCTTCACGATCAGGTCGTCGCGTTTGAGGCCGAATGACGACGTCGCCCCCAGCCGCAGCGCGCGCGGATCCCACCAGGTCACCGGGTACGGGGTGCCGGGCGCCGGGTGCGCGGGTGCCAGGACGTAGGTGCCGGGGGCGACGGTGTGGGGCGTGGCGGGATCGCCGTCGGGACGGACGAGCACGGTGTCCCTGGACGTGAACACCGGCACGCCGGGGGCGCGGGAGGGCTGGCGGCGGGCGGACTCGGGCGGGTAGATTGCGGGGACGAGCGGATCGAGCCAGCCGCCTTCGTACGGCGCGTCGCCGATCGCGGGGACGACCAGGAGGTCGCGCGCGCGAGTCGCGGCGACGTAGGTCAGGCGCTGCGATTCGGCGCGATCGCGCGCCGCTTCCTCGGCATCGTGCAGCAGCAGGTCGATCGGCGACCAGCCGCCGATCTTGAGCGCGCACAGATTGCGCTCGGGATCGAGCCAGCGGCCGGCTTCGGCGCGCGCCAGCTTGCAGGTGAGATCCGCGAGCACGACGACCGGAAACTCGAGCCCCTTGGCTTTGTGCACGGTCATCATGCGGACGCCGTCGCTGCCCTCCTCGAGGATCGGCGCTTCCCCGGCCGCCGCGGTCTCCGCCGCCAGGCGCAGCTCGTCGACGAACCCGCGGAACGACAGGCCGCCGCCCGCTTCGTACTCGCGCGCCAGCTCGGCGACGTGGAACACGTTGGCCAGGGCCTGCTCTCCGGCGCTGCGCAGCACGATGCCCACGTGCGCGCGGGTGGCGTCGAGCAGCTCCTGAATCGTGTCCGCGACCGGACGGTAGTTGCGCCGGCGGTGCAGACGCTGCAGCAGGTGCAGGCTCTCGACGATCGGCTGCAGGTGGGCGGCGTTCGGGCCGCGATCGTCGAGGCCGGGAATCCGGAACGGATGGAACGCGCCGAAGCGCTGCTTCCATTCGAGCAGCTCTTCGTCGCCGACGGCGAACAGCGCGCCGCGCAGCGCCGCGAACACCGCCAGCTCGTCGTCGGGCCACTCGATCGCCGACAACGCGGCGCGGATCGTTTCCACCTCCTCGCGATCGTGGAAGGTCTTGCCGCCGACGAGCACGTGGTGCACGCCTCGCGCCTCGAGCGCGCGGACGTACGGCTGCGTCACGTCGTCACCGAAGCTGAGAAAGCGGCGGAAGAGGATGCACACGTCGCGCGCCTGGATTCGCCGTCCGTCGATCTTCCAGCCGCTTTCGCCAGTCAGCCACTCGACGAAGGCGCCGACCGCGTCCGGCAGCGAGGCTTCGATCTTGAGCGCCGACATGTTCCGCGTCCCGTACGGCTCGGGCACCGGCAGCGCGACGACCGCGGGCTGCCCCTTGTGACCGGGACGATACCGGTCGAGCGGCACGTAGTGAGCCTGCAGGGTGAACGCGTCGCCCGTCATCACCGGCGCGAAGGCGGCGTTCACGCATGCCTGGATCTCCGGCACGCCGCGGAAGCTCGTCGTGAGCTGCACCGGCCGCGCGCCGCAGGCGGCCAGCCGCTCGCAGACGTCGCGATAGATGCCGACGTCGGCGCGCCGGAACCGGTAGATCGACTGCTTCGGATCGCCGACGATGAACAGGCGCCCCGGTACGGGCGTGACCTGCCGCCAGTCGTCCTGGGCCGGATCGGCCGACGAGAGCAGCAGCAGGATCTCCGCCTGCAGCGGATCGGTGTCCTGGAACTCGTCGACGAAGATGTGACTGAAGCGCGCCTGGAACCCGCGGCGCACGCCGGCGTTGCCGGCCACGAGGTCGCGCGCCTTGAGCAGCAGGTCGAGGAAATCCAGCGCCCCCGCCCTCGCCTTGAGCGCTTCGTAACCGGCGATCGCGCCGGCCAGCTCCCGCTGCAGCGCGGCGGCGAGATCCGCGTCGGCATCGAGACGGAACTGATCCAGCTTCGGCTTCAGCGCATCGTAGGCGTCGATGACGCGCTGGCGCGAGACGCCCTGCTTGTATCCGGGGCCGCGGCCGTGGCGCGCGCGGGAGAAGCTGCGGTCGCGCGAGAGGTCCACCAGCCTCGCTTCCCACCCGTCGTAGTCCGCCGTCCCCTCCTGCTGGATCGCGATCTCCGCCGACAGGTGCCGCGCCGCGGCAGTGTCGAGGAAGAGCGTGTCCTTCGCGTAGGACGGCTGGTCGGTGAGACCGGCGAAGGCGTGCAGCTCGTCGATCAGCCGATCGACGTCGCGATCGCGGTCGAACGGCGGACGCGTCCACGGCGCGGTGAAGTCGCGCCACTGCGCCAGCTCCCAGGCGGCGCGCTCGAGGCGATCGATCGGCGTGTCTTCGCGCACCGCGGCGCCGAAGCCCTGCCAGATCGACCGCCGCAGCGCGCGGCGGACCCCCTCGGGCGGTTCGCGCAGCTGCGCCTGGATCCAGGCGCCGAAGGCCTGCGCGAACAGCCGCTCCGCCTGCGATTCGGTGAGCACCGCGAACAGCGGGTCGACGCGGGCTTCGACCGGGCGCTCGCGCAGCAGCTCGGCGCAGAAGCCGTGGATCGTGCTCACGTGCGCTTCCTCGAGCGACTGCAGCGCATCGTTCAGCGCATCGCGCTCGTCCTCCGGCGCGTCGTTCCGCGCCACGTCGAGCGCCTCGCGCAGCCGCAGCTTCAGCTCGCCCGCCGCCTTTTCGGTGAAGGTCACCGCGACGATGCCGTCCACCCTGGCGCGGCGGGTGGCCAGGATGCGGACGATGCGCCTGACCAGCTCGGTCGTCTTGCCGGTGCCCGCCGCGGCTTCGACGACGAGCGTCTGGTCGAGCGCGGTGGCGATGGCGTGGCGCGCGCCGGCGTCTGCAAGTGTCTGGTGCATGTGAACTCCGCCGCTCACGGCTTTTCGCGCAGAGCCTCGAGGTCGCCGAGCTTTTCGGACGCCTTGTTGCGGACCCGGCGGGGCTCGTCGGGACCGCAGACGGGGAGGAAATCGCACCAGGTGCAGGCGCGGTCGGCGGGCGCCGCGGGCAGGAAGCCCAGCTCGATCGCGCGATCGACGATCTCGAGCGCTTCGATGCCCATCCGGCGGTTGGCCTCGTTCAGCGGAATCTGGTGATCGGTGAAGGCGCCGGCCGTCGTGCAATAGAACAGACGGCCAGCCTTCACGGATTTGCCGAGCGCCTGCTCGACGGCGAGGCCGTAGAGCACCGGCTGCAGAATGGCGCCGCCGCCGATCACCGTCTTCCAGGTGGTGCGGTTCTTTCCCGTCTTGTGGTCGGTGATCCGCAGCGAGTCTCCCTGCGTCTCGACGAGGTCGACGGAACCGCGCAGGATGAACCGGCCGTCGACGACGACCGGCTCGTCGACGCTGTTGGGATCGCGGCCGCTCTGGTCGCGGAGCCCGAACGCGAACTCGAAGTAGGTGGGAACCCACGCGTCTTCACCCGGGAGCCGGCGGACCCAGACCCGCAGGTCGCGTCCGATGTCGGCGATCTCGTCGTCCCACACCCGTTCGATGGCCGGCGCCAGTTCGTCCTTGTATCTCCTCGCGACCGCCGCGAGCGCCGCGTCGATCGTCCTGAGCGCGTGCGGCACGCGCTCGGGCGTGACCGGCAGGCGGCCGTCCTGCTTCAACTGACGGAAGAACGTCGCCTGCGCCTCGTGAAAGATCGATCCGCGGGTGAGCGGGTCGAGCTTCTGCAGCGGCTCGATCTCGCGCGGCGGCTCGAGCCGGTAGATCGCCGACAGCAGGAACTGATACGGGCACGAGGAGTACTTCTGCAGCGCGGAGAGCGAGTACGGCCGCGCCGCGAGGCGCTGTGACTCGAGCATCGGCCTGGTCATGCCGGTCACCCGGGTGATGCCGTCGTACGGCGTCCAGGCCGAGCGGCCGCGCGACCAGCGCGCGACGACCGATCGCTTCAGCGCGTCGTTGAGCTTCAGCAGGTAATGCGCCTGGCCGCGGACGGCGGCGCGCGGCTCGATCTGCAGCAGCTCGCGCAGCACCGAGAGGTCGTGCTCGAGATCGTCGATGGCGTCGCCCGGCTGCGGCGGCGCCGGCCACGCCAGCCCCGCTCCGCCTTCGGCCGCCGCGGCATCCTGCAGCTGCTGCGGCTGCGGAATCCGCCCGGTGACCGCGCGCATGACGTCGAGCGCATAGAAGCTCGGCACCCGCGGACGCGATTCCGCCAGCTCCAGGCGCGGATACGAGAGCCACAGCCGCTCGCGCGCCGCGCCGACGGCAAGCCGCAGCAGCAGACGTTCGGTCCTGGCGCGATCCTCCTGCAGCGGCAGGCCCGCGTCGAGCGGGAGCCGCATCTCGCGATCGAGGAGCATCGGATCCTCGTGCGGCCGCTGCGGAAACATCCGCTCCGCCAGCCCGGCGACGAAGACGACGCGGAAGGCGCGGCCGCGCGCCTGATGGGGACTGCCGACGAACACGCGGCCGTAGCGGCTGCGCGGCGGATCCATGTCGAGCATCTGCAGCCGATCGGCAATCACGTCGCGGGCCTCGTCGAGCGAGACCGGCCCGATCTCCGCCATCGGCCGCAGCTGTTCGAGCACGCGAAGGACGCGTTCGGGCTGGCGCAGCACGTCGGGCGCGAGCTCCGCAAAGCGATCGAGCCACTCCCCCCAGGCGGCCGACGCCGGCCAGGCGGCGAGACGAGTGACGATCGGCAGCGCAAAGGCGCGCAGGTGGCCGAGATTGCGGAGGTCGCGCTCGATCCGCGCCAGGCGGGGCGAGTCGGGATCCTCCTTGCGCTCGGCCTCGCGCTGCAGGCGCAGCTCGTTCGCGAGCCCGTTCAGCCGCCGCGCCCAGCGCTCCGGATCGCCGCCGATGACCGCGGACTCGACGATCAGCGTCTCCCATTTCCAGGGCGCCCGCAGGCTGCCGTCGACGATCGCGTCGTCTTCGGTCGAGAGCTGGAGGTCGGCGGCCGGCACGTCCGGCGCGGGCGCATCGGCGCGCGCTCCCGGGAGCGTCAGCTCGTCGTCCAGCGGCAGCACGAACTCGGGCGGCTTCCGCTCGTCGAGGCGCGGGACCTGTGCGAGCGAGAGATACTCGGCGAAGCGGCGGGCGGAGAGATGCTCGCCGGCGCACGCGAGCATGGCGAGAAACGCGCGGCCGCCCGGATGGGGCCGGCGGGTGCCGCGATCGAACCACCCCGGGATGCCGGCGCGCGCCAGCGCGTGCTCGAGCAGCCCGACATAGCGCTGGGGCGCGCGCAGGAAGACGGCGATCTCGTCGAAACGCACCCCGCTCCGCGCCTCCTGCACGATCCGCCGCGCGATCTCGACGCACTCGCGCCCTTCACCGGGCGCCGAGAAGAAGCGAACGTCACCGGCGGGCCGGCGGGCGGCCGGATTCGTCCGCTCGAACAGATGGCGGCGCAGCGCGGCGAGGTCGCTGTCATCCGACGGCTCCAGCGTCTCAGGGCGGAGGTCGAGCGCGGCCAGGCGCGCCAGCGTGCCGACGTCGCCGCTGGGCACCGTGATCAGCGTCCGCGCCGTCGATCCCGGAGCGGCGGCGGACGCGGCGCCCGCAATCAGCGCGCGGACGAAGGCGAACTCGACGTCGGAATCGATCGGCACGTCCAGCAGCACGAGCGCCGCCGGACGATCGATCGGGTGACGGTCCGAGCCCAGCGCCTCGGTCGCGGCCGCGAAGAGCGTCGCGCGGTCCGTCGCGGACGCGGCGGCGAACTGCCGGTCGAACCGCTCGAGCAGCGCCGCGAGATCGCGGCCGCCGAGGTCGAGCGTCCGCAGCCGGTCGGGACCGACGCCCGCCAGCCGCAGCTCCTGAAGCGTGCGCGCCAGCGCGCGCGGGAAACCCGGCGTCCTCGCGACCGGCGCGAAATAGTCGAGCGCCCCCTCGCGTTGCGCTTCGAACGTGGCGCGCGCGGCCACGGCTTCGGACCCGAGGTAGGTGACCGGCGCGAGCTCCTGGTCGGCGAGCACCGGCGCGGCCAGCCGCGCGGCGAGCTGCGTCAGGCTGAAGCGATGCAGCCCGATGGTCGCCCCGGCCCCCGACGCGATCGTGCGCGCCAGATCGTCCACCGATCCGCGGGAGGCGCCGACCAGCCAGACGTCGCCGCGGCGCGCGCGCGCCTGCACGAAGTCTCGCGCGGCGTCGAGCCGGAGTTGTGCGGAAGAAGATTCGATGAGAGTTGCCATGCCCGCCCCCGCGGCCGCCATGCCGGGTCACCGGAAACGGCCGCGCCACGCGAGCCGTGGCTGAATATTACACCGGGAGTCGTCCGGCGGCGCGCCTGCGTTCAGAACGCGCGCTGATATTGCACCGGCGGATGCACCGGCGCGCCGAGCGCGCGGGCAGCGTGCAGCGGCCAGTACGGCTGGCGCAGCAGCTCGCGCGCCATGATGATCACGTCGGCCTGCTCGCGGGCGAGAATCGCCTCGGCCTGTTCGGGCTCGGTGATCAGGCCGACCGCGCCGGTCTTGATCCCCGCCTCGCGCCGGACGCGTTCCGCGAACGGCACCTGATAGCCGGGCCCGACCGGAATCCTGGCGTGCGGCACATTGCCGCCGGTGGAGCAGTCGATCAGATCGACGCCGCGATCCTTCAGTTGCGCCGCGAGCGCCACCGAGTCGTCGATCGTCCATCCTCCGTCCGTCCAGTCCGTCGCGGAAATGCGGACGAACAACGGCAGCCGCTCGGGCCATACGGCACGCACCGCATCCACCACTTCGCGCACGAACCGCGTGCGGTTTTCGAACGATCCGCCGTAGCGGTCGTTCCGCTGATTGCTGAGCGGCGACAGGAACTCGTGCAGCAGGTAACCGTGCGCGGCATGAATCTCGGCGACCTTGCCGCCGGCCTCCAGCAGGCGGCGGGCGCCGGCGGCGAAGGCGGACACCACGTTGGCGATGTCCGACTCCGTCATCGCGCGCGGCGTCTGCCATCCCTCGCGGAACGGCAGCGGGCTCGGCGCCCAGATGGGCGTCCAGCCGCCATCCTCGAGGGCCACCGGCGCGCCCCCCTTCCATGGCTCCGCCGTGCTCGCCTTGCGCCCCGCGTGCGCGAGCTGCATCCCGGGCACCGCCCCCTGCGACTCGATGAATCGGAAGATGCGCGCGAGCGGCTCGACGTGGTCGTCGAGATAGATGCCCAGGTCCGCGGGACTGATCCGTCCGTCCGCCGTGACCGCCGTGGCCTCGGTCAGCACCAGTCCCGCTCCTCCCACCGCGCGGCTGCCGAGATGCACGACGTGCCAGTCCGTCGCGAAACCATTCGGGCTCGAGTACTCGCACATCGGCGAGACGACGATCCGGTTGCGGAGGGTGACGTCGCGAAGGGGCAGCGGCGTGAACAGGGTCGGCATATGCAGATACGACGCACCAATCGTACCGGCGGTGCCCGCGCCGCAGATAAGATTCACTCATGCTTTTCGCCACCAGCACGCTCGCGGCGCGGATCGAGAGAGCCGAAGCGGCCGTCGCGGCCGAGTTCGCCGCCGGCGCGCGCGCCGGCGGCAAGGACGTGATGATCGAGCCGATCGGCGGCACCACGGCGGTGTACGGCGGCCCCGGCGAGCCGTTCAACAAGATCGTCGGCCTGGGCTTCGCGGGGCCGGTCGACGAGGCGGCGCTGGCCGCGCTGGAGGCGAAGTACGACGCGCGCGCGGCGGAGATTCGCGTCGAACAGGCCACGCTTGCCGATCCGTCCGTCGCGATCATGCTCACGCGCCGTGGCTACGAGCTGATCGGCTACGAGAACGTGCTCGGCCTCGCGCTGACCCCGGCAATCGTCGACGAGATGTCGCAGCGGATGAAGCAGGACATCACCGCGGGCATCGCGATCTCGCGGGCTGAAGACGACGAGATCAAGGTGTGGATCGAGACCGTCGCGGACGGTTTCCTGCAACCGGACCACAACGATGGACCGCCGCCCACCGAATCCTTCTCGCGCGAGATCCTGATGGGCGTCTACGAGGGCCTGGTGCGGTCGCGGAGTAACGCGCTCTACCTCGCGCGGCGCGACGGCGAAGTGGCCGGTGGAGGCTCGGTGCGGATCTCGGACGGTCTCGCGCAGCTCTCCGGGGCCGCCACGCTGCCGGCGCACCGCCGGCGCGGCGTGCAGTCGGCGCTCCTTCGCGCCCGGCTCGTCGACGCCGCCTCGCGCGGCTGCGATCTCGCGGTCGTCACCACGGATCCGGCGTCGAAGTCGCAGCAGAACGTGCAGCGCGCCGGGTTCGAGCTGCTCTACCCGCGCGCCGTCCTCGTCCGCCGCGCCGCTAACGCACGATCACGCGCCGGATGATCTGATCCTCGGCGACGTAGTAGAAGCCGTCACCGGCGAGCGTGCCCACCGCAGGAGTCGGAGACGCCGCGAGGATTTGCCGCGGCCGCGCGCGCGTGCCCGAGCCGTCGAGCCTCACGCGCACGACCAGATAACTGGCGGCCACGCGTTCGATCCCGAGCAGGGCGCCGTCGCGCCACGCGAGCGACTCGAAGCCGCCCAGATCCTCCGCGCTCTTCACCCGCGCCGCGGTGCGGGCCGCCGGATCGACGCGGATCAGGCCGGCCGCGTCCGAGACGAACAGCGCGCCGTCGTCTGCCGCGGCGATCGCGGGACGCTGACCCGCCGGCCGCTTCAGCTCCAGATTCATCAGGGGCTCGAGCGTTCGTGCCCCCGGTCGCAGACGGAAGACACGCGCACCGCTCGAGCGTTCGTCAACCGCATACACCGTCCCATCCCCCGCGACGGCGACGGCGGCGAGCTTCACCGGCCCTGCGTCTCTGGCCGGACGCACCTCCTGCAGCGTCCGCCCCGAGACGAGCTGCAGCTTGTGCAGGATCGACTCGGCGAGCGCGTCATCCCCTTTCGTGCTCGCGACCCACAGGTCGCCGCGGCGCGCATCGATCGTGAAGCCGGCGAGCTGATCGAAGAATCCCGCCGACGCCCCGCGGACGTAAGGGACGACGTTGCGTGACGCTTCGTCGACGATCATCAGCCGTGGGCCGGTGCCATCGCCGAGCACGAAGCGGCGTGAGACCGAATCGTGCGCGAGGCCGGTCACGTCGACGCCGGGCGCCGCGAACGCCAGGCCCGGCTCCGCCGGTGCCGTCGCGGGCGCGGAGGGCGCAGCGGCATTCCCCGGCTTCGGCGCCGGCCCGGACGGCTCCGGCGGCGCGGACCGGGGCGTTGGCGGAGCCGCTGCCGCCGCCGGCGATGCGGAAGGGGGCGGGGCAGGCGCTGCCGCCGGCGGCTTGCCGGTGAGCCTGGCTTCGAGCCCGGACCAACCCGGGAGGGCGCGGACCCGCGCGAAGTCCGGGTCGGTGAGAACGTCCGGAATGACGCCCAGGTCCGTAATCCGGGTCAGCATCACGAGCGCGTCCCCGGGCCGCCCGCTGAGGGACTGCGCCCGCGCCAGGATCAGCATCAGCTCGGGATCGTTGCGCTTGCCTTTCTGCACGGCGCGCCAGGCGAGGTCGTGGAACGTCTCGGCCTCCCCCCGTGACGCAGCTTCGAGCGCCAGGCGGCGGCAGTCGGCGGTGTCGGTGCAGGAAGGGGCGGAAACCTGGAGCAGGATGAGTAAGAGGAGCACGCCGGGACCGCCAGTCTAGCCCGAAATCGAGGCTGTGCTACCATCTCGGTTCCTTTTCAGAGGTCTGCTGACGTGCGAACCGTCCGGTCGCTTACTTTCGCGCTGTTCTGCCTGGTGCTGCTGGCCACCATCGTCATGCCGGCGGTCCGGGCACAGCGGGCCGATTCGGTCGAACGCAAGGCCCGCGACCTGCGGACCATGGCGCAGCAGAAGATCAATCCGCGCGTCCTCGCCGCCATCTACCACCGCCGCGGCGATGCGAAAGGCAAGGCCACCCCGGCCTGGGCCGCCCGCGTCGAGGTGGATCGCCACGGCCGCGCGCTGATCGACGTCCGCGCGCACGTCCGCCCCGAGCTGGAGAAGAAATTCAAGGCGCTCGGCGGTATCGTGCTGTCGAAGTCGCAGACCTACGATTCGATCGTCGGGCTGCTGCCGCTGCAGAGCGTCGAGCGGCTCGCCGCGGACCGCACCGTGCGCGCCATCGAACCCGGTCCTTACGCCGAGTAAGCCTTTTCTCCTCAGCAGTTTCCCGCGTTCGGCCGAGCCTGGCGGTTTCCTGTATACACAGGTGAAACGCTGGCGCCATCTCGGGCGTCTTACAGCTCATAAGCGGGTACTGAACATGCCGAAACTTGATTACGACGTCTGCGCACGCTGCGGATCGTTGTTCGATGATCAGGGTGAAAACGGCTGGTGGATCCGGGAAGGGCTCTGGTGGCACGAGTGCGACCACAGGCGGCCCGCCCGGATCGTCGTCCGTAAGCTCGAACTCAAGAAAACCCCGACCGCGGCCTAACTCAGCAGTTCAAGCAGCCGGCGGGCGCGAATCTGCGCCCGCCGGCGTTTCAACTCCAGCAGCCGGTACTTCTCCGGTCCGCGGGTATCCAGCCTTCCGCTGACCAGCGTGAGCCCCCTGCGGCTCGCCTGTACCCTCGTGTCGCCAGAATCCAGTTTCGCCGCCAGCGCCGTCCGCGTCCGCACCATGGCCGCCTCCTGTCGGCGACTGTAGCGGCGGGTCGTGACAGAGGAGGTCCCGCGGTGGCTGGCGTGTTTCCGGTCCGTCGCGTCAACCCCGGCAGAAACCGCCAAGCCGTACGCCGCCGCGGCAGATTCTGCGTACGGGCGGTTGACGGAACTGCACGAGCCGACGCACAATTTCCCGCCTGACCGGCGCACCGGGCCGGTCCCTTCATCTTCAAAACTCAGAGGCTGGGTCTTCATGCGCTCCCTATCCGTCCGCGCGCTTGCCGCGTGTGCGCTCTTCTCCGCTCTCGCGGCGGTCCTGTCCGCCGCGATCTCGATCCCGACCGACGCGCCGTACGGGCAGGCGTTCGACACACTCGGCACCTCCGCGACGGCCGCCCTGCCGTCGGACTTCCGGCTGGATCGCCCGGCGACGGTCCGCACGGTCGGCACCTACGCGGCGGCGCTGGGCAGCACCACCCAGGCCGGCGGGACGAATCTGTCGAGCACGGCGGCAAACGGCGCCTACAACTTCGGCGCGACGGCGAACGCGAACGATCGCGCCGTCGGATTCCTCTCGTCGGGCACCGCGACCCAGAGCGGCAACCTGTACGCGCAGCTCGCCAACACCACGCCGACCGCGCTGAGCGGCCTGCAGATCTCGTACAACGTCGAGAAGTACCGCGGCGGGACCAATGCGGCCGGGTTCCGCATCCAGTTGTATTACTCGAACGACGGCGCGTCCTGGACCTCCGCCGGCTCTGACTTCACGACCGCGTTCCCGGCGGACGCGGCGAATGCCGGCTACGCCTCGGCGCCCGGGGTCACGGTCGGCGTCAACAAGGCGCTCAGCGCCGCGATTCCCGCCGGCGGCACCTTCTATCTCGCGTGGAACTACTCGGTGGCCAGCGGCACGACGACGAGCAACGCGCAGGCGCTTGCGATCGACGACATCAACATCACGGGGATCGTCGACGACACGCCGCCGCCCGATACCGCGCCGGCCGTCACGGCGATTGCGCCCGCGAACGGCGCCGTCAACGTCCCGGCGGGCTCGACGATTGCCGTCACGTTCAGCGAGAGCGTCAGCGCCGCCGCGGGCGCGTTCGCGCTCGCATGTGACGGGGCGCCGCAAACGCTCGCCATGGGTACGTCGCCGGCGAGCAGCTTCACCCTGACGCCCGCGTCGCCGCTGCCGTACACGTCCACGTGTACCGTCACCGTCGCGGCGTCGGGCATCTCCGACGCGGACGCCGACGATCCCCCCGATCAGATGGACGCCGACTTCGTCGCATCGTTCACCACCGCGAATCCGCCGCCGCCGGCGGCGACGAACGTGCTCATCAACGAGGTGGATTCCGACACGCCGGGCACGGATACCGCGGAGTTCGTCGAGCTGTACGACGGCGGCGCCGGCAGTACCTCCCTCGACGGCCTCGTGCTGGTCTTCTTCAACGGCAACGGCGGCGCCTCGTACGCGGCCTTCGATCTGGACGGCTACTCGACGGACGCGAATGGCTACTTCACGATCGGCAATCCTGCGGTGCCGGGCGTCGATCTCGTGTTCAACCCCGGCGCCTCCGGCCTGCTGCAGAACGGCGAGGATGCGGTCGCGCTCTACGCCGGGAACGCGTCGGATTTTCCGAACGGCACCCTGGTGACCGCCGCCAACCTCCGCGACGCCATCGTCTACGACACGGACGACGCCGATGAACCGGGACTGCTGGTGCTGCTGAACGCCGGACAAGTCCCCGCCAACGAGAACGGCGGGGGCAGCGGCGCGACGCAGTCGAATCAGCGCTGCCCCAACGGCGCGGGCGGCGCGCGCAACACGTCCCCGTACGCCCAGGGGGCGCCGACGCCCGGCGGCGCGAACAACTGCGTGCCTCCGCCTCCGCCCAGCAACAGCGTCATCGTGATCAGCCAGATCTACGGCGGCGGCGGCAATCCAGGGGCGGCGCTGCAGAACGACTTCGTCGAGCTGTACAACCGCGGCGCCGCGCCCGTGGACATTCGCGGATGGTCGCTGCAGTACGCCTCGGCGACCGGCAGCGGGTGGGACTTCACGCGGCAGCCGCTCGGCGGGACGATCGCGCCGGGCGAGTATTACCTGGTTGCGCTCGGCTCGAACGGGGCGGAGGGGGCGGCGCTGCCGCCGGCGAACATCCAGGGACAGATCAATCTCAGCGCGGCCAACGGCAAGCTCGCGCTGGTCAACAGCTTCACCCCCCTCACCGGCAACTGCCCGACGGGCGATCCCAGCGTGATGGACTTCGTCGGCTATGGATCCGCCGATTGCCGTGAAGGGACGACGACCGCGCCGTCGCCGAGCGCGACGAATGCGATCCTGCGCCTCGGCAACGGCAGCATCGATACCGATCGCAACGGCAGCGACTTCGTCGCCGGCGCCGCCGCGCCGCGCCGCACGGCGCCCATCGTCGAACTCGGGCCGATGGTGCTGGGCACCGATCCGGGATCGAACCGGATCAACGCGGCGCGCGACGCGACCATCCAGGTCATGTTCACGGAAGCCGTCGACGTCGCGGGCGCGTGGTACGACATCACGTGCGCGGGCAGCGGCCCGCACAACAGCGCGACGTTCGCCGGCGGCGGGCAGGCCCACTACATCACGCCGAATAGCCCGTTCCTGCCGGGCGAGCAGTGCACCGTGACGATCTTCAAGGATCAGGTCGCCGATCGGGATCTGGACGACAGCGCGCCCGACACGGACACGCTGCCGGCGAATTACGTCTGGACCTTCACGGTCGCGGCCGGCACCGCGCCGCCGTATCCGCCGAGCGTGCATCTGACGATGGGGAATCCGAGCGGGGCGATTGCGAGCGTCGGGCAGCCGGATGATTACCTGATGGAGAAGCCGGAGTTCGCGCTGGCGTACAACCGCGATCTCGGCCGCCCGAACTGGGTCAGCTGGCATCTCTCGGACGAGTGGGTCGGCAGCCTCACGCGGGTGGACAGCTTCCGGGCCGATCCGGCGGTGCCACCCGACTGGTACCGCGTGCAGTCGTTCGACTTCTCGGACACGGGATTCGATCGCGGGCACATGGTGCCGAATGCGGACCGCGACAGGGAAACCTCGATCCCGATCAACCAGGCCACGTTCCTGATGACCAACATGCTGGCGCAGGCGCCGGACAACAACCAGGGCCCGTGGGCGGCGCTCGAGAACTACTTGCGCACGCTGCTCCCCGGGGACGAGTTGTATGTCGTCGCCGGCGGCGCGGGGGTGGGCGGTTCCGGCAGCAACGGCGGCGTCACCGCGACGGTGGCGAACGGACACGTCACGGTGCCGGCGTACACGTGGAAGGCGGCGCTGGTGCTGCCCAAGGATGGCGGCGACGACGCCGCGCGCGTGAGCTGCTCGTCGCGGACGATCGCCGTGATCATGCCGAACACGCAGGGCATCAGGAACGATCTCTGGGAAAACTATCTGACGACCGTCGATGCCGTCGAGGCGCTGACGGGCTACGACCTGTTCTCGAACCTGCCGGAGCCGATTCAGCGCTGCGTCGAGGCCGGCATCAACGGCGACAATCCGCCGCTGGTCAAGGGCACGCAGACGATTGCATTCGGCACGCCGGTGCCGTCGCCGACCTACGGCGATCAGCCTTTCGCCATCACGGCCGCCGGCGGCGCGTCCGGCAATCCGGTGAGCCTCACCGCCGGCGGCGCCTGCACCGGGCAGGGCTCGAACGGCAGCGTGCTCGCGACCATCGTCTCGGGCGGGACCTGCACGATCACCGCGTCGCAGGCAGGCAGCGCGCTCTACGAGCCGGCGCCTGACGCCACCTTGACGATCACCATCGCCAGGGCGGCACCTGCGTTCAGCGCCCTCGACGCGCCGACCGTGGAGGCCGGCACGGCGTCGGTGAACATCAGCGGCACGCTGTCGGCCGGAGCGCTGATTCCGGCCGGCGCCGTGGCAGTCACCGTGGGAGGCGCCACGGCGCAGGCGTCGATCGCCGCCGACGGCCGCTTCACCGCCGCGGTGCCCACCGGCGCGCTCGCCGCGTCGTCCACGCCCTACACGGTCGCGTTCAGCTTTGCCGGCAGCCAGAACTTCGCCGACGCCGCCGCTCAATCGTCGCTCCGCGTCGTCGACACCACGGCGCCGGCGATTGCCGCGGTGACCACGACCCCGGACGATCTCGGCGTGCCGAGCCACCGCATGGTGGACGTGACCGTGGGCTACACCGCCGCCGACTTCAGCGGCGCGCCGGCGTGCTCGCTGCGCGTGTCCAGCAACGAAGCCCCGAACACGACCGGCGACGGCAATACCAGCGTCGACTGGCTGGTGCTCGACGCGCACCGCGTCCAGCTGCGCGCCGAGCGATCCGGCACCGGGACGGGACGGGTCTACACCATCACGATCACCTGCACGGACGGCGCCGGCAACACGTCGACGGCGGCCGGAACGGCGGTGGTATCGCGATGATCTACTATCAGCGCGATGCCGCGGCATGAGATCACGCGTCTGGAGGCGTTCAGCGACGCGGTGTTCGGGTTCGCGCTGACGCTGCTGGTCGTCTCCCTCGAGGTGCCGCGCAGCTACGCCGAGCTGATGGACGTGATGGCGGGGTTTCCCGCCTTCGCCTGCTGCTTCGCGCTGCTGGTGTGGATCTGGCACGAGCACAACGCGTTCTTCCGCCGCTACGGGCTGCAGGACAACGTCACCATCCTGATCAACGCGGCGCTGCTGTTCGTCGTGCTCTTCTACGTCTACCCGTTGAAGTTCATGTTCGACTCGATGTTCGCGCGGTTCGTGCCGCGCGCGCACCCGCCCGAGCCCATGGCGCTGTTCCAGCTCGCGAACGCGTCGGTGGTCTACGCCATCGGCTTCATTCTCATGATGCTGATGTTCGTGCTGCTCTACGCGCGCGCCTATGCGCGGCGGCGCGACCTCGAGCTGACCGAGCTGGACGTGTTCGATCTGATGTCGCTCGCCGGGCACATGGTGGTCAGCACGCTGGTCGGATTCGTCGCGCTGTCGATCGCGGCGCTCGCGCCGCTCGCCTGGGCGCCGCTCTCCCCCGCATCGCTCTGTCTGATGGGACCGGGACACTTCCTCTGGGGCGCCTGGCACGGACGGCGGCGCCGGGCGCTCGAGGCCCGCATCGCGGCCTCGGGCTATCAGACGGTGACATCGTGAGCGCGAACCACCGGCAGCGAGTGAACCGCGCCAGCCCCTCGGGTGAACATGCCGCGTAACGCGGAAGTCATCCGGCAGTGGTCGATCCTGCGGGATCTCGAAGCCTCGCGCCGGCTCACCATCGACGACCTCGCGGCCCGCACGGGGGTGACGACGCGGACGATCCGCCGCGATCTCGAGGCGCTGCAGGCCTCGGGGTTCCCGCTGTTCGACGAGGTCATCGACGGCAAGCGCTACTGGCTGCTGGAAGCGAAGGCCTTCCGACGCCTCGACGACACCGGGTTCACCCTCGCGGAGCTGAGTGCCCTGTACTTCAGCCGGACGCTGGTCGAGTGTCTTGCCGCCACCCCGTTCCAGCAGGATGTGGCCGCGGCGTTCGACAAGCTCGCCGGCGCGCTGACGCCGGGGATGCGCCAGTTCCTCGACCGCCTGCCGCTGGTGTTTCAGGCCAAGGGCGCGCCGCCGCGGGCGTCGCAGCCCGGCGCGGCGAAGGCGGAACGGGAGCACATCGCGCGGCTGCTCGATGCGACGCTCAATCATCGCCGCGCGACCATGACCTACTTCTCGATGTCGAGCGGCCGCGAGAAGGCGTACGTCATCGAGCCGTACCGGCTGATCTACTCCCCCGGCGGGCTCTATCTGCTGGCGTTCGTGCCGGAATACAAGGATCTGCGGACGTTCGCCGTGGAGCGGATCCGCGCCATCTCGCTCCACGAGGAGCGCTTCACGCCGGCCGAGATCCCCGACGCGGCGTTCGCCCACTCGCTGGGCATCAACGAGGGACCGCCCGAACACATCGAGATCGCCTTCGAGCCGCGCATCGCCCCTTACATCCGCGAGCGCCGGTGGCATCCGTCGCAGGCGACGTCGGATCGCAAGGACGGCGGCGTGGTGCTGTCGCTCGACGTGTGCAACGACTGGGCGCTGCGCAGCTGGATCCTGTCGTTCGGTCCGCTGGCGCGGGTGGTCGCGCCGCGTTCGCTGGCCGAGCAGATCAAGGGGGAGATCGATCGGGCGGCGGAGAGATATGACGTCGTGTGACGTGCTGCTGTCGTTTTAATCGAAGTATCGAAGGTTGACGAAGGGGGACGAAGGAGCACACGTCTCCACCTCGAAGGAATCGAAGGTCGAAGGGCGAAGGAATCGAAGGGCGAAGGGGCGAAGGGCGAAGGGGCGAAGGGGCGAAGGTGAAGGAGCTTCGAGATCAGCGGTTGATCCAGTAGCTCCACTTCACCAGGAAGACGTTGCGCGCCGGCGCGGTGAAGGCGCCGCCGAAATCGCGGGCGAAGTCGAAGCGGCCGCTGTCGAGCACCGCTTCGCGCCCCTGCTGCCAGACCACGAAGAGCGCCGAGCCGGGCTTGTACTCCCAGCGCAGCACGTTCGTGGTGCGGAACGAGCGGTAGTTGAAATCGGGATTGCCCTCGTAGTCGATCGCCGCGTAGCGATCGTCGTAGCGCGCGGCGCGGCCGTCGACCAGGCGCTTGAAGCGATCGTACTCGCCCGCCGAGACGAACGGCGCCGCATAGATCTGCACGCTGAGATCCGGCGTGATGGTGTAGTTCACGCGCGTCGTCCACGACACGGTCGTCTGATCGAGACGGCCGAAGACGTAGCGGCCGTCCGCGGCGTTCTCCACCCACTGCGCATCCTGCAGGTTGAAGTTCCAGCCCGGACCGCCGCTGATCGAGAGATACGACGTCGGACGGATCGTCACGTTGGTGTCGATGCCGCTGTACTTCGACCCGGAGCGATCGCCGCCGACGTTGAAGAACACGTCGAAGCCGATCGGCTTGCGGCTGTCCGAACTGAGATAGCTCCAGTAGCTCCAGCCGGGCATGCCCAGCGCGCCAGGGCCGACCCCGCGCGTGGCGCGGTCGTCGAAGTTCGCGGGATTGGCGTTGAGCCCCATCCCGGTGCTCCACTGGTTGTGGAACGACGCGTGCGCGTTGACGTTGTAGCCGAGATTCAGCCGCTCGCCGGCGAAGTTCCACGTCGCCCACTGGTTCACGTTGAACCGGAAGGTGCGCGTGTACTTCGTGGGGCGATCGTTGCGCCACTGCAGCCAGTTGCTCATCGAGCGCGTGTCGGCGCGGCGCATGAATCCCAGGTCGTTGATGTCGAAGCCGGGCGTCTTGAAGCTGTAGTTGGAATTGAAACGGACCTTCGAACCGGCGATCTTGCTGAACGCGATCTGTCCGCCGCCGCCGCGCAGCGAGGTTCGCGCCGCGTCCAGCTCCACGTGATCGGCGTCCGGACGCTGGAAACTGTGCACCGTGCTCGTCTGCAGCTGCGCGATCGCGTCTTCGCTGCCGCTGACCGAGCTGCCGGCCCAGTAGCCCTGGAGCGCGTAGCGCTTCTTGAGGCGGAGATCCCAGTCGAGCCCGCCGGTGAACGCGTTCTCCGGCAGGAAATCCGTGAACGTGCTCAACCGCCTCGTCGTCGCGGTGACCATGAACCCGATCGTCGACTGGTTGGCGAACTCGCGGCGGCTGCGGACGACGGTGAAGTTGGAGAGCGGTTCGACCGACTGCCGCGTGCGCAGCGAACCGTGCGCGATCGTCGCTTCCTCGTCTGCGGTGACGGCATTGAGGGCGCCGAACGAAAAGCGCCCCAGCCGCCCCGTGAGCTTGGCCGCGCCCACGATGCTGCTCTGCTGCGGCACGCGCGCGTACTGTCCTTCGACGAGCGCGGGATAGCCGCGCGGCGATCGGCCGATTCGCCGCGGGTAGAACAGCCCGCTGCAGTTGCCGTCGTTGCAGTCGAGATTGAACGTGAACATGCCGCTCCCTTCGACGAAGAAGGGGCGCCGTTCCGAGAAGAACGTCTCGAACCCGCTGAGATTCACCACCGCCGGATCCGCCTCGACCTGGCCGAAGTCCGGATTCACCGTCGCCGTCAGCGTCAATCCGGGGCGCACGGCATACTTGAGATCGGCGCCAATCGCCCCCTTCGGCTCGCGCGCCGACACCAGGGGATTGCCGGGCTCGCGCGGCTGCGTGTTCACCTGTCCGACCACGTACGGCATCACCTCGAGGCGCTTGGGTGACTGAGTCAGCTGCAGGCCGGTGAGATCGCCGAACGAGGAGACGACGCCGCTGGCCGATTTCGAGAGCAGCGGCCAGGTGTCGGTCTCGTTGAGGCGCCCGATCTGGCGCGCCACCGCGAAGCCGAACGTCGCGTTGTCCGCGCGGCGGAAGCGCAACTGCGAGAACGGGATGCGGAACTCGGCGCGCCAGCCGTCCGACGACTGCGAGACCGACACGTCCCACACGCCGTCCCACCCGGGGTCCTCGCTGCTGTCGTTCGACCAGGCGACGTCGCGCTTCACGCCGGCGGGATTGACCGCGAATTCGAACGCCGACCGCCGGTCGTAGAACGAGTCGATGAACACCCGAATCCAGTCGGAGGGGGAGTCCGAATCCCGGCGCGTGCGCAGGCCGATGATGCGAGCGGGTTCCGGATCGCGGGCGAGCACCGCGACATAGATGTGCTCGGCGTCGTAGACGACCTTGACCTCGGTCGGATACGTCGCCGCCTCGCCGTCCTTGGGCTCGCGCTGGCGGAACCCGCCCACCGCCGGCACGCGCTCCCAGACGGCTTCGTTGAACTCGCCGTCGAGTTTGATGGCCGTCGCCGAGGGGACCGGGACGGCGGCGATCGAAGCGCTCGGCCGAGGCGCCGCGTCAAGCCCTGCGGCGAGTGCCAGCGTGAGGAGGCAAATTCTTAGCACCGGACTGGAGGCTTAGACGAGCGAAGGCCTCCAGGGGTTTGCAGGGGCCTCAGTTTTCGCCGAACGAAAGCGTGGGACAGCTGTGCCGGATCTGAACAGACGCGGCGCCGGGCGCCGGCGCCGGCGAGGCCGCGCACGCAAACGGCGCGGCACCCCCCGGGCGCACTTCTTGCGGTGCAGCCGGATCGTGATCTGGTTCTACGAGCGGTCCGGTGAACACATGCGGTGCGAGATCCGGCAGCAGGTCGAGGGCGATCGCTTCGCGCTCGTCGTCACGCTGCCGGACGGCACGGAACGGGTGGAGACGTTCGATGATTCGTCGGCGCTGAACCGCCGGTCGGTCGAACTCGAAGAGATGCTGACCCGCAAGGGCTGGAACGGTCCGTTCGCGCGCGATATCTGAACCGCGTCCCAACCCGTCCCCACCCGCGTCAACAGGCGGCTGAGACGCGCGAACGGCCGGCCGTTTCAGCGCGCGCGCAGCAGCGTCAGGGCGAAACCCGCGTCCTCGTCGAGCCACTGCTCGGCGGTGACGAACGCCGCGGCGCGGCCCATGTCGGCGATTTCCGACGGCGCGTACTTGTAGGAGCTCTCCGTCCAGATCCGCTCGCCTCGCGCGAAGTCGACGGCCTCGCCGTTCACCAGCACCCGCTGTTCCTCGAGGCTCTCCAGGTGCATCTCGACGCGCCGCTCCGCCGCGTTCCACACCGCGACGTGCCGGAAGGCGTCCAGATCGAACGTCCCGCCCAGCTCTCGATTGATCCGCACCAGCAGGTTCTTGTTGAACGCGGCGGTGACGCCGAGCGGATCGTCGTAGGCGAGCTGCAGCGCGCGTTCCGGCTTGACGAGATCCGCGCCGAGCAGCAGCGAGTCGCCCGGGGCGAGCGCGTCCCGGATCGCCGACAGGAAATCATGCGCGGCGGGTCGATCGAAGTTGCCGATGTTCGACCCGAGCAGCAGCACGAGCATCGGATTGCCGGGCTCGCGCGCCGCGGCGGCGCGGCGCAGGCCCACTTCGTAGGTCTCACGGTGGCCGACGACGGAGATGTGGTGCAGGCGGCCGAGCGTGCGCTCGGACTGCTCCAGCGCCTGACGCGAGATGTCGATCAGGTGCACGCGGCCGTGGCGGCCGGATCGCTGCAGCGCCTCGGCGAGGATGACGATCTTCTCGCCGCTGCCGCAGCCCAGCTCGACGATGAGCGGCACCGCCCGCGGATCGTGCGCGATGCGGCGGACGACCTCCGGCGCGTGCCGTTCGAGCAGCGCCTGCTCCGCCCGGGTGATGCGATACCACGGCAGCCGGCAGATCGCCTCGAAGAGCGACGAGCCGAGCGCGTCGTAAAGGTACTTCGATTGGAGCTGCTTGGGCGCGAGGGCCAGATCGCGGCGGACGTCGGCGGCGAAGCCGGATTCGAGGCGCGAGGTTCGAGGGTCGAGGTTCGAGGGTCGAGGTTCGAGGTGCGGAGGGCCAGGTGTGCGCATTACCGTTCTCCGGCCCCCGATCCCCGTTGCCCGGTGCCCGATCCCGGTTGCCGATCCACCGTGCGGAACTTCGCATACACGTACGGATAGTTGCCGCGGAACCAGTTGCGGAAGCTCGGACGGGTGAGCTCGATCGCGGTCGCCGGGGAGGCGCCCTTCATGACGTAATGCCGGCCATCGAAGAAGTCCGCCGAGTACTCGGGATACGAGCGCATCGCGGTGAAGCCGGCGAACGGGGCGAACACGGTGGAGGTCCACTCCCACCCGTTGCCGATCAACTCGTGCACGCCCCAGCGGCTGGCGGTCTGCGGATACGAGCCGGCGGGGACGGGATCGTAGCCGGCGAAGTCGGCATGACCCGGCGTCGCCCCTTCCGCGGCGCGATGCCACTCGGGCTCGGTCATCAGCCGGCGCCCTTTCCATCGCGCGTAGGCAGAGGCCTCGGCGTGGGAGACATAGACAGGTGCGTGAGCGGGCAGCGGGACGGGGGAGAACATGCCGCGCCAGTGCCACTGGTCGAGGGTCGAGGATCGAGGATCGAGGATCGAGGTGCGGGAGGCGAGGAGCGAGGGGTCAGCCGGCAACCAGAACGCGGGATGTGACACGCCCTCCTTCTGGATCCACTCCCAGCCTTCCTCGCTCCACAAGTCGCGACGGCTGTAGCCCCCGTCGTTCATGAACTCGAGGAACCGCCCGTTGGTCACCGGAAGCACGTCGACGCCGAAGGCCTCGACGGCGACCGTGTGCTGATCGAACTCGTTGTCCCAGCCGAAGATGACGCCGCGGCGATCGGCGCCAAGCGTCGCCGGACCGGCCGGGATCACCACGGATGCCGGCGCGTGAGCCACGACCGCGGCATCGCGCCGATCCCCGGCGCCCGATCGCCCGCGTTTCAGCTCATACGGCAGCCGATGCCACATGTAGAGCAGCGTCTCCTGGTGCATCGCCTCGTGCTCGAGCGCGGTGTAGAGCCCTTCGATGGCCTCGGGTGTGGAGCGCATGCCGTCGATCGCCGCCAGGATCGCGGTGTCGCACGCGCGGGCGAAGCCGCGGACCTCGTCGCGCGACGGCCACACCGTGGACGCGCCGCTGCGCGGCACGGCGCTCTCGGCGGAGTCGGGATCGATGCCGCGCTCGAACAGCCTCTCGAGCCGCGCATCGACGGGCGGCAGCCCGAGCCCGCGGCGCAGGAACGCGATCACGCTGAAGGCGGGAAGATGCCCCTCGTAGAAGACGATCGGATTGCGCAGCGCGATCGGGCGCGAGTAGTACGCGTCCGGCGCGATGAGATCGAAGATCGTTTCGGTGCGCGCGCGATTGCGGCGGTACTGCTCGACCGCACCCCGGGTGTCGATCGCCGTAGAAAGCATGTCGCCCCCAGTTCCAGCCAGCCGCTCCCGAATGCCAGCGGAACGCTGGAAGCGACGAGCCGGAAGCTGATCAGTCTATGCCACGCGCTTCCTGCCGCGCGCGGGTTTTCGTCCTTTAGATGCGGCGGTCTTCCGCGAGGATCCCGCCCCGGCCGCTTTCGTTCCGCGCCCTTCGAGCGACGCGCGCAGACGTGCCATCAGGTCAACGACTTCCGCCTGTTTCGGCGTGCGATCCTCGTCGATGAGCTTCGGGCGCTTGCCCTTCACCTTGGCGTTGATGACGCGGAGCAGGTTCTCCTTGTACTCGTCGGTGTACTTCTCCGGCTTCCACGTCGACACCAGGTTGTCGATGAGCTGCTGCGCCATCTTCAACTCCGCGGCGCGCAGTTCCGCCTTCTGCGGAAAGTCGAACTCCTTCAGATCCACCAGTTCGTCCGAGAACCGCATCATCGTCAGCACCAGCGCGTCGCCGATCGCTTCGACCGCCGCGAGATGCTGCGCGTCGCGCAGGATGATCTTCGCGATGCCGATCTTCTCCGAGGCGCGAATCGCCTCGCGCAGCAGCACGTAGGCGCGCTCCGCCCCCTTGCCCGCCTGCAGGTAGTACGGCGTCTCGAAGTAGCGCTCGTCGACTTCCCTGGGATCGACGAAGTCGAGGATGTCGATCGTCCTGGTCTTCTCGAGCGCCGCGGTCTTGAAGTCGTCCTTGGTGAGGACGACGAACTGGCCTTTGGCGTACTCGTAGCCCTTGACGAGGTCCTCCCACGCCACGGGCTTCCCTTCCTTCTGGCACACCCGCTCGTAGCGCACCGGCTCTTCGTCCTTGGCGTGCAGCAGACGGAACTTCGGCCGGTGATCGCGCGTGGCGCTATAGAGCTCCACGGGAATGTTCACGAGGCCGAACGCGAGCGAGCCTTTCCACATCGAACGGGCCATAGGAACCTCGTACATGACACGGCCGGCTCACCGAGCGCGCGAGCCGGCCGCGGTCACTGACGGCGACCGGTGACCGGTCACCGGCCACTGGTTACGAACAGGACTCGGAGATCATCCGCACCGAGGTCACGGTCATGCTGCGCGGACCCATGCCGCGGCCGCCGCCCTGACCCGTCGCGGTCGCGCCGGCGGTGCCGGTGCCGGACGTGCTGCCGGTGCCGGTGCCGGTCGCCGTTCCGCTGCCGGCGGTGGTGCCGGTCGCGGTGCCGGTCGTCGCGCTGCCGCCACCGCCGCCGCGGCGGCCGCCGGTGAGCGTGCCGGTGACTTCGACCTTGTGTCCCACGTGCGGCTTGAGATCGACGCCGGCGTCAGCCGTCAGGTTGATGCTCATCGCCGGTCCCTGGCCGCCGCCCGTCGTCGCGGCCGCGCCCGTGCCGCCGGCGGTGGTGCCGCCTGCCGTGGTGGCGCCCGCGGTGGTGCCGCCCGCGGTAGTGCCGCCCGCCGTGGCGCCCGCGCCGCCCTGGCGGCCGCCGCCGAGCCCCTGAACGTCGGTGAGCATGAACGTGCCGGCCGTATCACCGGCGCGCAGGCAGCCGGTCACCGTTCGCGGACCGCCGCCGCGCTGTCCCCCGCCCTGCGGGTCCTGCGCGGTCGTGCCGGTGCCGCCCGCGGTTCCGGCAGTGCCGGTGGATTGTGCCGCGAGACCAACCGCGACGCTGGCCGCGAGACAAGTTGCCGTGAGTACTCGCTTCATGAGAGTCGTCCTCCTGATGGGCTGCTGGGGCCTCGGGTGAAATTCGTCACGCTGCGGTCGTGCAGAAAGCGGGCCAGCGCTGGTGACTCGCTTCGCTCGCTGTCGGGCAAAGGGCTAAGGGCAGGGAAGAGAGTCGCTCGCTTCGCTCGCTCCCTGTCGGGCGCAGGCGCGGCTTCGCTGTCGGGCTCAGGGCAGAGAAGAAGGTCGCTCGCTTCGCATCGCTCCCTGTCGGGCAGAGGGCAGAGGGCAGAGGCAGGGGCAGGGGGCAGAGGGCAGGGTAGAGGGCAGAGGCAGGGGCAGAGGGCAGGGCAGAGGGCAGAGGCAGGGGCAGAGGCAGAGCCAGAGGCAGAGGGAGAGGGCAGAGGCGGAGGCAGAGGGCAGAGGGCAGAGGCGGAGGAGAGGGAGAAGGCAGAGCTTCGCTGTCAGACTGTCGCTGGAAAAGGCTGAGACGTAGCAGCCCCATACGCTCGTCTGCCGGGTCTCCCGTACAATGAAGCGGCGCGAGGGTGGCGGAATGGCAGACGCGCCGGTCTTAGGAGCCGGTGACCGAAAGGTCGTGGGGGTTCGAGTCCCTCCCTTCGCACTTGGCCCCGAGCCCGACCGCGAGCGCAGTGAGTCTCCCCTGCCCTAAGCCCGACAGCGAGCGAAGCGAGTCTCTTCCATGCCCTGAGCCCGACCGCGAGCGAAGCGAGTCTCTTCCCTGCCCTGAGCCCGACCGCGAGCGAAGCGAGTCTCTTCCCTGCCCTGAGCCCGACTGCGAGCGAAGCGAGTCTCTTCCCTGCCCTGAGCCCGACTGCGAGCGAAGCGAGTCTCTTCCCTGGAGTCTCTTCCCCGCCCTCAGCCCGACCGCGAGCGCAGCGAGTCTCTTCCCTGCCCTGAGCCCGACCGCGAGCGAAGCGAGTCTCTTCCCTGGAGTCTCTTCCCGGCCCTCTGCCCGACC
>DASSPH010000034.1 GCA_035699745.1 Vicinamibacterales bacterium | reverse complement strand
CCAAATCTACTCGACCGTCACGCTCTTCGCCAGGTTTCTCGGCTGGTCGACGTCGCAGCCGCGGCGGACGGCAATGTGGTAGGCCAGCAGCTGCAGCGGCACCACCATCAGCACCGGCGTCAGCAGCGGATGCGCCGCCGGTACCGTGATCAGAAAATCCTGCGCCGGGTCGAGCAGCTGCTTGATCGCGTCGTTCCCGGCGGTGGCGAGCGCGATCACCGCGCCGCCGCGCGCCTTCGCCTCCTGGATGTTGCCGATCATCTTCTCGAACACGTGATCGTCAGGGGCGATCGTCACCACCGGCATGTGCTCGTCGATCAGCGCGATCGGCCCGTGCTTCATCTCGCCGGCGGGATAGCCCTCGGCGTGGATGTACGAGATCTCCTTCAGCTTCAGCGCCCCCTCGAGCGCGATGGGATAGTTGATGCCGCGCCCGAGGTAGAGGAAATCGCTGCGCTGGTAGAACCGCCTGGCAATCTCCTCGGTGACCGACTCGCAGCCGTCGAGCGTCTGCTCGAGCAGCAGCGGCAGCTGCGTCAGCGCCTCCAGGTGCGGGCGCGCTTCGTCGGGCGTCAGCGTGCCGCGGATCTGGCCGAGATAGATCGCCAGCAGGTGCAGCGCGACGAGCTGCGAGGTGAACGCCTTGGTCGAGGCGACGCCAATCTCCGGCCCGGCATGGGTGAGGACCGTGCCTTCGGTCTCGCGCGTCGCCATGCTGCCGACCACGTTGCAGATCGCCATGCTGCGGGCCCCCTTCTTCTTGGCCTCGCGCAGCGCCGCCAGCGTGTCGGCGGTCTCCCCTGACTGCGTGATCACGATCGCCAGCGTGTTGTCGGAGACGATCGGATCGCGGTAGCGGTACTCCGATCCGTAGTCGACGTCGACCGGCACGCGCGCCAGCGACTCGATCATGAACTTGCCGACCAGCCCGGAATGCCACGACGTGCCGCAGGCGAGAATCACCACCCGCTCCACCTTCCGCAGCACCGCGTCCGGGATGTCGATCTCGTGCAGGAAGACCCGCCCCTTCTCGATCGACGCGCGGCCGAGCACGGTCTCTTTCACCGCCATCGGCTGCTCGAAGATCTCCTTGAGCATGAAGTGCTTGTACCCGGCCTTCTCGGCCATCACCGGATCCCAGGAGATGCGCGTGCTCTTCTTCGAGACCGCGCGGCCCGAGTAGTCGGTGAACTCGACGCCGCCAGGCGTGATCACCGCCATCTCCTCGTCGCCCATGAACACGACGTCACGGGTATGCGCGAGGATGGCGGGAATGTCGGAGGCGACGAAGAACTCGTTGTCGCCGAGGCCGACGACGATCGGCGGCCCGTTGCGCACGGTCACGATCTTGTTCGGGTCGTCCGCCGAGATCAGCACCAGCGCGAACAGGCCGCGCATGTAGAGCAGCGCCCGGCGCACCGCGTTCTCGAGCCCGTCCCCCTTCATCTCGCGCTCGACCAGATGCGCGACGATCTCGGTGTCGGTTTCGGTGACGAAGGCGTGCCCTTCGGACTCGAGCTGGCGCTTCAGATCGAGGTAGTTCTCGATGATGCCGTTGTGGACGACGACGATGCGGCCGGTGCAGTCGCGATGCGGATGGGCGTTCTCTTCCGTCGGCCGGCCGTGGGTGGCCCAGCGCGTGTGCCCGATGCCGTACTCGCCGTCCAGCGGGCTGGCGACGATCGCCTCCTCGAGCCGCGCCAGCTTGCCGGCGCTGCGCCGCAGCTCGATCGATCCGTCGCGCACCACGGCGACCCCGGCGGAGTCATAGCCGCGATACTCGAGCCGCCGCAGGCCGTCGATCAGAATCGGCAGGACCTGCTTCTCGCCGATGTAGCCGATGATGCCGCACATGGTGAATCCCTTTCGAGCTCCGACGTCCGGGCCTCTGCCCTCAGCCCTTAGCCCTTAGCCCTTAGCCCTCCGACTTAGGGCCTCGGTTCCGCTTCTTCTCGACCCACCCCTCGATGTTGCGCTGCCTGCCGGCGCTGACCGCGAGCGATCCGGCCGGCACGTCCTCGCGGACCGTCGTGCCGGTGCCGATGTAGGCCCCTTTGCGAACCGTCACCGGCGCGATGAGCTGCGTGTCGCTGCCGACGAAGGCACCATCCTCGATGACGGTCCGATGCTTGTGCGTGCCGTCGTAGTTGCACGTGATCGTGCCGGCGCCGATGTTCACGTTCTCGCCGATCACCGCGTCGCCCAGGTACGAGAGGTGGTTGGCCTTCGACCCCTTGCCGAGCACCGTCTTCTTGAGTTCGGTGAAGTTGCCGACGTGCGCCCCTTCGCCGATGTCCGACTGCGGACGGAGGTGCGCGAACGGGCCGATGCGCGCTCCGGCGGCGACGTGCGATTCGCTGATCACGCAATAGTTGTTGACCACCACGCCGTCGTCGAGGGTCGAGTCGACGATCCGCACGCCGGCGTGGATCACGCAGCTGGATCCAATCCGCGTGCGCCCCTCGAGATACACGTTGGGGTGGATCACGGTGTCGGGACCGATCGTCACGTCGGGGCCGATCCAGGCCGTCGCCGGATCGACGATCGATACGCCCCCGGCCATCAGCTCCTCGTTGCGCGTCGTCTTCAGAATGGCGGTCACGTCCGCAAGCTCCCTCCGGCTGTTGACTCCGAGGATTTCCCGCGAGTCGTCCAGCCGCACCGTTTCCACCGTCCGCCCCTGCGAGCGGTAAATCCCGACGAGGTCCGGCAGGTAGTACTCCCCCTGCGCGTTCCCCGATCCGATCGATCGCAGCGCGTCGAACAGCGGCTCGAGCGCGAAGGCATAGATGCCGCTGTTGATCTCGTCAATCTGACGCTCGGCCGGGGTCGCGTCCTTGTGCTCGACGATCGCCGTGATGCGGCCGTCTTCCCCGCGCACGATCCGCCCGTACTCGTGCGGCCCGGTCACGCGGGCCGTCAGCACCGTTGCGGCGGCACCGGTCGCGGCGTGGACGTCGACGAGCGACTTCAACGTCGCCGGCCGCAGCAGCGGCACGTCCCCCGAGAGCAGCACCAGCGTGCCGGTCGCGCCCGCCAGGTGCGGTTCCGCCTGCAGCACGGCGTGCCCCGTGCCGAGCTGCGGCTGCTGCAATGCAAAGCGGAGGCCCAGCCGTTTTGCGAGCCCGGCCGTGACGCGTTCTGCCTGGTGGCCAACGACCACCACGGTCGTGGCGGGATGCAGCGAATCCGCGGTCCTGAGCACGTGTTCGATCAGCGGCAGCCCGCCAGCCGGATGCAGGACTTTCGGCTCTGCCGACTTCATGCGGGTACCCTTGCCGGCCGCGAGTATGACGACGTGGATGTTCGACATAGGCCGGGGGCCTACCCAGAAATGGAACTGACGAGGTGAATCAGCGACGGGGCTTTCGCGAACGGACGGCTGCGGCCGGGGCTGACGCGGCGACGGTGGTGGGACCCTCTGCCGGCGCCGTGTCGAGCGCGACCTTGAACCCGGGTTCCTCGCGAATGATGTCGAGGTCCTGGTCCTGGCGGGCGCGCGAGCGGTTCTCCGGGTTCAGCGCAATGGCGCGGCGCAGATGATCCAGCGCCGTGCCCGGATCGCCGCGCTGGGCCATGGCGACCGCCATCAGGTAGTGTGCGTGATCGTGGCGCGGGTCCTCGTTCAGTGCCCGCTGCAGATGTCTCAACGCGGTAGGTTCATCGCCCGAATTCTGCGCGACGGTCGCGGCGTAGACCCACTCGTCGGCGGTTTTCGGCGTCGGTTCCTTCGGCTCGAGTTCGCGCTCGCACACCTTGAGATAGAGGCGGGCGCGCTCGAGCAGTTCGCGCTCGTCCGGGTAGCGCTCGATGACGGTGCGGAGCGCCGCGGCGGACGCCGCGAAATCGCGCCGCTGCAAGGCCTGGAGGCCCCGCTCGTACATCGCGACCGCCTCGTGATACGTCGGCTTGCGCGGCGGCGGCGCGGGAGGCGCGGGCGGTGCCGGCACCGGCGCCGCCTTCACGGCTTTCGCCGCAGCCTGGGACGCGGGTTTCGGTGCAGGCCGTTTGGCCGACGGCTTTCGGGCGGCATTCCGAACCGAAGCGCCCTTGCCGGGCCGCGAAGACCGTTTCCGGTCGGCTGCGCCACGTTTGCTGGCAACGCGGGCGGGTTTACGAGCGGAAGTCCGGGATTTGGTCACCCGGCGCGATTTGGCCATCGGCATCTGCGGTCTTACCCGGCAGCGGAACCCGGCTGGCACAGTAACAAATCCCGTTGGTTTGGGTCAAGACTCCAGCAATCTGTACAGCTGGTTCACGGAAAGGCCGTACCGCGCCGCCAGCTGCTTGAGTGCGTCACGCCGGCCGATCGCCCTGTCTTTGGCCAATCGACCAAGTTCCTCGCGCAGGTGGTTCACGTCGGGGACTGAAACCGGCGCAGACGACGAGGCGTTCTTGGGGGGAATGAGGAGCGTGAACTCGCCGCGGGCCTCGTGAAATCGCGTGCGCGCCGCCGATATCGGTCCAATGACCAATTCCTCGTGGGCCTTGGTCAACTCGCGGGCGACGGCGATCTCGTGGTCCTTACCGAACAGCTCTCCCAGCTCGTCGAGAGTGCGCGCAATCCGATGCGGCGCCTCGAAAACAACGGTCAATTGGCCTATATCCACCAGCCTGGCCAGCCATCGCTCGCGGTCAGACGACCTATGTGGTGGGAAACCCAGGAAGGTAAACCCTTCGCCGCCCCAGCCGGAGGCGGACAGGGCGGCCATGACCGCACTCGGTCCCGGGATCGCTTCGACCCGAATCCCCGCGGCACGCGCCTGCCGGACCAGGCCCTGCCCCGGATCCGAGATCAGCGGCGTGCCCGCATCCGTCACGAGCGCAATGGAATCGCCCGCTTTCAACCGATCGATCAGAACGGGCGCCTTCTCGTGCTCGTTGTGGGCGTGCAGGCTCGTCGTCCGCGTCGAGATCGAGTAGTGTTGGAGAAGCCGCGCTGTCCGGCGAGTGTCCTCGGCTGCAATCAGCGGGACGTCGCGAAGGATCCTGAGGGCGCGCAACGTGACATCTTCGAGGTTGCCGATGGGAGTGGCGACCACATACAGGGTGCCGGCCATGCGCGGGGCGCCGATCTTATCAGAATGTATTCCGCCGAACCCTTACCGCATTTCGTCGACGAGTACCTCGCGTGGCTGCACGAAATCCATCCGACCAACGCGACGTTCGACGGCGTTCACCTGCACGACGATTTGCTGGAGGATTTGAGCCGCAGCGGCATCGACGCCCAGATCCGCACGCTCGGAGGCTTTGCCCGGCGCCTCGCCGCCATCGATCCCGCGCGGCTGACCGCCGTCGAGCGCCTGGAGCGCCCGGCGCTCGAAGCCAGCATCCGCTCGCGTCTCTTCGAGCTCGAATCGGTCCGCACCTGGGAGCGCAATCCGCAGTACTACGGCGATCTGCTCTCGACCAGCCTGGCCGGACAGATCCTCTTCGATTACGCGCCGTTGCCCGAGCGCGCCCGGCGCGTCCTGTCGAAGCTGCGGCAGGTGCCGCGGCTGATGCAGGCAGCGCGGGACAACATCAAGGATCCCCCCGGGATCTTCGTCAAAGTCGGTCTCGAAAGCCTGCGCGGCACGCTGCGGTTCATCGAGGACGACCTGCCGCGGGCGTTGTCGGCGCTCGACGACCTGCACGTGCTCGGCGATCTCGCGGACGCGTCGACGGAAGCGTCGCGCGCGATCGGCGCCTACGTGCAGTACCTGGAAAGTGAGGTCGCTCCGCGCGCGCGGGGCTCCTTTCGCCTCGGGCGCGAGCGGCTGCAGGAGAAGCTGCGGGTCGATGAAGGCATCGGCCTCGACTACGATCGGCTGCTGAGCATCGCCACGCGCGAGCTGCACGCCACGCAGGAGGAGTTCCGGCGCGCGGCGTCGAAGCTCGACGGGGCGGATCCCGCCGCCGCCTGGGCGCGCGCCAAACTCCAGCACCCCGAACCGGGCCGCGTCGTCGCCACGGCGCTGGAGCAGCTCGACGAGCTGAAGACGTTCATTCAGCGCCAGGACCTGATCTCGCTTCCCGGGTCCGAGCAGGTGCACGTCGCGCCGACGCCGCGGTTCTATCGCTGGACGTTCGCCAGCATGTGGACCCCCGGGCCGTTCGAGACGCGGCCGCTGCGCGCCTACTACTACATCACCGACGTCGATCCTTCGTGGCCGGCCGACCGCCAGGAGGAGCACCTGCGCGATTTCAACTACGGAGCGCTCTGGGCGATCTCGATTCACGAGGTCTATCCGGGCCACTTCCTGCACTACCAGCACCTGCGGCAGGTCGCGGCCACGTTCCGCAAGTCGATCCTGTTCTCGTCGACGGCCATGGTCGAGGGGTGGGCGCACTACGCGGAGCAGATGATGGTGGAGGCGGGCTTCCGCCGCCAGGATCCGTCGGTGCGGCTGGGGCAGCTGGCGGAGTCGTTGATCCGGCTGTGCCGGCTGGTCGTCGGGCTGCGGCTGCACGGCGAGGACCTCTCGGTCGAGCAGGGGGTGCGGTTCTTCCGCGACGAGGCATACCTCGAGGACGCTGCGGCGCGCCGCGAGGCGGAGCGCGGCACGTTCGATCCGTCGTACGTGCTCTACGCGCTGGGGAAGCTCATGGTGTTGAAGCTGCGCGAGGACTACCAGCACGCCAACCCGGACGGTTTCACGCTGCGCGGCTTTCACGACACGGTACTGGCGAACGGCACCGTTCCGCTGTGGCTGCACCGGAACCTGCTGCTCGGCGAGAACAACGGGGCTATGCTGGAATAGAGACGATGCCTTTATACGAGTACGAGTGCGAGGCCTGCCAGAAGCGATTCGAGCGGATTCAGAAGTTCTCGGATCCGCAGGTCGACGTCTGTCCGAACTGCGGCCGCGGACCGGTGCGCAAGCTGCTGTCGTCGCCGGCCATCCAGTTCAAGGGATCCGGGTTCTACATCACCGATTACGCGAAGAAGTCCACGTCCGAAGCCGGGAGCAAGTCCTCGAGCGGCAGCAGCGAGTCGTCGACGTCCGAGGCGAAGACGAGCGACAGCAAACCCGAGTCGAAGACCACGGATTCCACCAGCAAACCGGAAAAATAGCGCCGCCCTCGCGCAAATCAGGGATGGGAGTTATCCGTCTTATCCGTGAGATCCGTCGCGGCTAGCGGCGGGAGCCGGCCGGGACGTCGAGGCCCAGCTCGCGCAGGTATGCGCGGAACGGCTCGGCGAGGTCGTCGCGCCGCAGCGCGAAATAGACCACCGCCTTCAGGAAGCCCAGCTTGTTGCCGGTGTCGTGGCGGACGCCGTCGATCTTGCACCCGTAGATCGGCCGCGTCTTCAGCAGACGCCGCAGACCGTTGGTCAGCTGAATCTCGCCGGTGCGATCTTTCTCGCGGGCGGTTTCTTCCAGCGCGGGAAACACGTCGGGCGTCAGCACGTAGCGGCCGATGATGGCGAGATTCGACGGGGCCTCGTCGCGCGGCGGCTTCTCGACCAGGTCGCGGATCCGATAGACCCCGGGCCGCACTTCTTCGGCGTCGATGACGCCGTAGGCGCTGACGTTCTCCTCCGGCACTTCTTCGATCGCCAGCACCGGGCCGCCCACCTCGTGGAACACGTCGATCATCTGGCGCAGCGCCGGCGGCCGCGCATCGATCACGTCGTCGCCGAGGATCACGGCGAATGGCTCGTCGCCGATGAGGTCCTTGGTCACGAGCACGGCGTGGCCGAGGCCGAGCGGCTCCCCCTGGCGGACGTACGAGACGTTCATCAGGTTCGAGATGTTGCGGATCTCGTCGAGCAGTTCCCGCTTGCCGCGCGCCTCGAGGAAGGTTTCCAGCTCCACCGAGACGTCGAAATGATCCTCGATCGCGTTCTTGCCGCGGCCGGTCACGAGGATGATGTTGTGCACGCCGGAGGCGAGGGCTTCCTCGACCCCGTACTGGATGATCGGTTTGTCGACGAGGGGCAGCATCTCTTTCGGCTGCGCCTTCGTGGCGGGCAGGAACCGCGTGCCGAGGCCGGCGGCGGGAAAGACGGCCTTCCGAACCTGCGTCTTCGTCATGGTCACCCTGGGCATCGTACCTCACGCCCGCCGCCCCGGTATAGGATTTAACCCATGCTCGATCCTGCGTTCGTCCGCGACCACACGGACGAGGTGCGTGCCGGCCTGCAGAACCGCGGCCTCGACCCGGATTCGATTCTGGCGCCGTTCGCCGCGCTCGACGCGAAACGGCGCGAGCTGATTCCGGTGGTCGAAGGACTGAAGCGCGAGCAGAACGCCGCGGGCGAGGAAGTGGCGCGGGCGAAGAAGCAGGGACTCGATCCGTCGGCGATTTTCGCGGCCAACAAGGCGCGCGGCCAGCAGATCAAGCTGCTCGAGGCGGAGCTGGACGGCGTCGAACAGCAGCGCCAGGATCTGCTGATGATCGTTCCCAACCTGCCCCACCCGACGGTTCCGGTGGGCAGGAGCGCCGATGACAACGTCGAAGTGCGGCGCCACGGCCGCCCGCGCGAGTTCGACTTCGAGCCGAAGCCGCACTGGGATCTGGGTCCCGCGCTCGGCATCCTCGATTTCGAGCGCGCGACCCGGATGTCGGGCGCGCGCTTCTCGGTGCTGATGCGCGGCGGCGCGCGCCTCGAACGCGCGCTGATCAACTTCATGCTGGACCTGCATACGCGCGAGCACGGCTACACCGAAGTCGTGCCGCCGTTCCTGGTCAACGCGGACGCGCTGCGCGGCACCGGCAACCTGCCCAAGTTCGAGCAGGATCTCTTCAAGATCGCGGGTGACTGGGATCTGTTCCTGATTCCGACCGCGGAGGTGCCGCTGACCAACCTCTATCGCGGCGAGATCCTGGACGGCCGGGATCTCCCCTTGCGGTACACCGCCTACACGCCGTGCTTCCGCAGCGAAGCGGGATCGTACGGCGCCGACGTTCGCGGATTGATCCGCCAGCACCAGTTCGACAAGGTGGAGCTGGTGAAGTTCACCACCCCCGAACAGTCGTTCGACGAGCTCGAGTCGCTGACCGCCAACGCCGAAGAGGTGCTCAAACGTCTCGAGCTGCCCTACCGGACGATCGTGCTGTCGACGGGGGATATGGGATTCGCCTCGGCGAAGACCTACGACATCGAGGTGTGGCTGCCGAGCCAGCGCACGTACCGCGAAATCTCATCGTGCAGCAACACGATGGCCTTCCAGGCGCGCCGCGCGAACATCAAGTTCCGGCCGCAGGGGACCGGCAAGGTCGAGTACGTCCATACGCTGAACGGCTCAGGTCTCGCGGTCGGGCGTACGTTGATCGCCATTCTCGAGAACTATCAGGAGCGCGACGGATCGGTGACGATTCCCGCCGCGCTGCGCCCGTTCATGGGCGGCCTCGAGCGGATCAGCTGATCCGCGTCTGCGCCTAGCCCGGCAGCTCGAACTGCAGTTTGCCGGCGAGCTCGGACAGCTCGCGCAGCCGCGCCTCGCGCTCGGCGGTCGCCTTCGCAAGATCGCCCCGCAACGCGCTGAGCCGGTCCTCCTGATCGGCGAGCTGCTTGGTGTAGCGCTGGATCAGCGCCTTTTCCTCACTGCTGCCGCGCAGCGCCTTCATGTTCTCGCGCACGCGCTGCTGATCGCGCTCGATCTCGGCAAGCTGCGCGTTGATGGTCGAGATCCGCCGGTCGACCGCCGCCATCTCCGCCCGCTTGTCGATCAGCGGCTGCAGGGCACGGCGCAGCGCCGCGTCGTTCGCGCCGGATCCCGCCAGAATCGCGATCGTGCGATCGTCGACCTCGCTGAGACGATACGTCGTGTCGCCCCCCTGCCGTTCGGTGAGCGTCAGCGCCGCTTCCTGCTTCGGCGGGAGCGCCAGGCGATACCGCGCCGCGTTCGGCGACAGCTCCGCGGGGGCGGGTTCACCGGCCATCGCCCACCCCGGACGCACCGGGTGTTCGATGATCAGCGTTCGCGCCGACGCGTCCTCGTTTCGAGCGGTGTACTTCCAGGTGACGCGCTGCTCCTGTGACGCGACCAGAAGTCCGTTCTGCGCCACGATTTTCAGCACGCGCCCGGTTCCAGGCTGCGGCTCGGCCTTGACGAGCACCGCGAGGTCGGCACCATAGGAAATCAGCCGCCGTTCTCCGGGCTTCAGCGACTCGATCAGCCCCTCGCCGGCAAATGCATTGGCGTCGATCACGCTGAACGATCCGCCGTCGAGTGTCAGGGTGCTGGAGTTGGTGAGCCACACGCCGCGCAGCGGACGGCCGGAACCCGCGCCTTTCGTCCACATCGAGACCCGCTCGGCGTCCACTTCCGCCTGCAGAATCGGGACGAGCGCGGACTCGTTGCGCCGGATCGTGACCGGCTGCTGCAGCCGGTATTCGAACAGTTCGCCGAGTTCCTGCCCCTGGGCTGCGGGTGCCGCGGCCGCCATGTAGTCGATCGCCGGAGGAGGCGGCGCCGGAACCGGCATGTCGGCCGACCGCGCCGGCAGACCGCCGGCCACCCCGCCGGCAGCGCCCCCGCGCCCGCCGGCACTGCGAGCCAGCGGCGTGGCTGACGAGATGGTGACACTCTCGCTGACCCCGCCGACGCCCATGGTGACGTCAGTCCGCTGCCGGCCGCCGGCGGTCAGCGTCACCGTCCGTCTCGCCGGCTGAAATCCCGCCAATTGCGCGGTCAACGTGTAGACGCCCGGGGCGGCGCCGAGATCGAACCCGCCGCTCGCGTCTGTCACCGCGCTGGCGACGGCGCTGCCGGACGCATCGAGCAGTTCGACGCGGGCCCCGGGGAGCACACCTCGACCAGGATCCCGCAGCGTTCCGGCGACGCGGCCCTCGCCGCCGACCAGCGTCCCGGCATGAGTCTGCGGCTGGAGCAGCACGGCGGGCGGCAGCGGCACCATCGGCCGCTGCACGTAGTAGGGCTGCGAGATCTGCTGCACGAACGACTGCGGCGCGCCGGCGACGAGCGACAGCTCCACCCCCGTCCAGTCCTGGGCGAGCGTGTTGTCGACGATGGCCCAGCCCTGCAGCATCGGCCTGGCGCCGGCCTCGGGAAGGACCAGCCGGTACGTCGACTTCCAGATCGGAACCTCGCTGATGTAGCTGATCGCGATCCGCCGCGTGCCCGTTCCGGTTGCGCTCATGACCATGCGTCTGGCGTCTTCCCCGCGAGTGGACGCCGTGATGCCCAGATACGCCGAGATGTCTTCGCGGACGTCGCGCTCCGCCAGTTGCACCGTGGACGCGGGCGTCAGTTCGACGGTGCGGATCGCCCCTTCGTCGCCGATCAGCGTCAGATCCGTGACCGGTTCGAGAACGCCGTTGCGCGCGCGCGTTCGCTGTTCCGCGCTGAAGATGCGCCCCGCCGTCTCGGCGGCGCCCGACCGGACGATCACCCGGGCGCCGCGTAATGCCTGCAGCAGCTCCAGACGGTCGGCCTCGCCGCCGATGCGGGTGCGCAAGGTCGCCAGACGCTGCTCGATCGGCGCGACGGAGTTGTAGCTGATGCTGGCGATCGAGCCGCCGTCCAGATCGAGGGCGGTCAACGACTGCAGGACGTCGTTCAACTGGGCCGACGTGAACTGAATGGTCACCGGCGTGTTGCCGGTCACGGAACCGAAGTGCTCGAAGAATCCGACGCCGCTCTTATAGAGGATGACCCGCCTGACGGGCAGATCCGGTCCCGCCTGCGCCGGCGCGCGCTGCGCTTCCACCCCCGTCATCGCGAGCAGGATCGCCCCAGGAATCAGCAGCCGGCCGCGCACTCGACACCTCCCGTCCCGGGTATCGGACCGAGACGAGCGCGGCTGCACCCGCGTAGACGGCTCCGCCGGCCAGGAGGGTGGTCGAGAAGCCCCAGATCATCGCGATGAACACCGCCAGAATGGCGCCGAGCACCGAGAGCGCGCCGTTCATCGCCCAGGCCCAGGGAACGAGCTGCGGTCGGGCGGCCGCCAGCATCCGGATTCCCGCCGGCAGCGGCACGCCCATCACCATGCCGGCGGGCATCATCAGCGCCACCGCCAGCGCCATGCGCGCGCTCAGCGGCCATCCGATCCCCGCCCGCAGAATCGCCGGCAGCACGGTCGTCCAGAGGAGCGCGATCGCGACGACGACGCCGCACGCCAGGGCGGCGCTTCGGCGCAGCGACGCGTCCGGGATGCGCCGGCTCAGCGCGCTCCCCAGCCCGGTGCCGAGCAGGATCGAGAGCAGCGTCACGGTCAGCGAATACACCGGATGCCCGAGCAGCAGCACGAAGCGCTGCAGCAGCGCCACTTCGATCAGCATGAACGCGCCGCCGAGACACGCGAAGTAGGCGAGCGGGCTCATCCAGTTCGCGCCGAGCGACGCGCGCGAGCTGACCGCCAGCGGACCCACGACGAAGATCACGATCAGGAACGACGACACCGCGACGAGGATCAGCAGCGCCGTCAGCCCGCCCGTGCCCCAGGAACCGGGGTTGTCGGGACGCTCGACCTGCTGCCCGGCGAGCCGCAGCACCGGCGCCACCGCCCAGTGGTTGCGCAGCCGCGTGGTGTGGAAGAAGAACGGACGGTCGTCGGTCGTCGGCGCGATCTCGAGCGGAAAGGTGTCGTAGACGGCGCGGCGATCCGGCGCGAGCAGCAGCTTCGCGTACTGGTCCCGGCTGTCGCCGAGGGTTGGTACCGGGTGCCCCGGCAGGTACATCACGGTGAAACCGAGCGCGTCCGCCGTGTCCTTGAGCAGGCGCGTCTCCTGCGCGGTGAATGGCGTCTTCTTCAACAGGAAGGTCGCCACCTTGTCCTGCTGGACGATGGCGAGGCGATCCGCCGGGTTCCAGCCTCGGCGGGCGCCCGCTTCCTGGGCCAGCGAGACCAGCCGCAGCCCGTCGAACACCCAGCGCGAGATGCTCAACACCCCGCGATCGGTCAGGTGATTCAAATAGTCGTCGAACGCCTCGACGGTGTAGAGCGAGTTCTCGCTCAGGGCGTACGCCCCCGCCGCCGTCGCGGCCCAGGTATCGACGAGCGATGCCTGAATGATGTCGTACTGCTTCGGCGACCGTCTGACGAAGCTGCGGCCGTCTTCGATCGCGATGGTGACGTTCGGCCGGTCGTACACGGCGCCGGAATACTCGCGGAAGCGGCCGCGCATCACGTCGTCGACGATGATCGGGTTGATTTCGACGCCGTCCACGGCGGTGGCGCCGAAGACGAGCGCCGTGTGCAGGTCGCGCCCGCCGCCGGTGCCGATGACCAGTGCATGGAACGGCGTGGCGGGAGGCGCCAGCGGCGTCCCGAACAGCCGGTACCCGATCGCCGTCAGCTCGTACTGCAGGAACCCGGCATCGCGATCGCTGCCCACCTTCAGGATCTGTGTGGCGGCCGCCGAGTCGATGTCCATCAGCCTGAAGTCGGGCAGCGGCCCCTTGTAGCGGTCGCTCAACGACCACGATCCTCCCGCGGCGACGTCGTAGACGCCGATCCGCGAGAAGGAATTCCACTTGCTGAACAGCACGCGGTCGTGCTCGTGCCCTTTGGTGGTCGAGACGCTGAACACGCCGGCCAGCGATCCGGCGATGGTGACGACCGCGAAGGCGGCGGCGGTGGCGGCAAAGCGAGGCCGCCGCGCCGGGGTGGCGAAACACGCCGCGGCGGCGATGCCGAGGACCGCCGAGGCCACGATCGCTCCCGGCGCGCCGATCAGGTTCAGCGCCGGCATGAGCAGCAGACACGCGGCCGCGGCGCCGAGCAGGTCGGCGGCGTACACGCCGTTCACCTGCGCCGCCGCGCGCGAGATCGCGACGGAGATGGCGGTGCCGCCGGTGAAGAACGGCAGCGCCGACAGCACGTACATCACGCACATCAGCGCGATGTTGGCCGGCGTGTACGACAAACCGACGCGCAGCTTCACCAGCAGCGCGAGCGACAGCAGCGTCGCCACGGCGAAGGCGACGGCATGTCGCTCGAGCAGCAGGTCCGTCGGCGTCTCGCGCCAGCGTTCCTGGCGGAGGAACACGTAGACCCCCGCGGCGCTCAAGCCGAACAGCGCGATCGAGATCGCCATGAACGCGAAGTGGTAATACATGGTGACCGAGAAGATCCGCGTGAGCGACAACTCGATCATCAGCAGCGCGCCGGCGAGGAGGGCGACGCCCGCCAGCGTCCGGGCGGGAACGGGGGAGGGCACAGGGCAGTATAGCTGCAGCAGTGCGCAGTGCGCAGTGCGCGGTGCGCGGTGCGGAGTGCGCGGTGCGCGGTGCGCGGTGCGGAGTGCGCAGTGCGGAGTGCGGAGTGGGCAGTGCGGAGTGCGCACTGAGCGGCGAGCGGTTGGCGGCAGGCGGCCAGCGGCACGCATGGCACCGGACAGGTGTGAGAAAATTACCTGCGCGGAGAGATGGCCGAGTGGTCGATGGCGGTGGTCTTGAAAACCACTGAACCCGGAAGGGTTCCGGGGGTTCGAATCCCTCTCTCTCCGCCAGCTTCCACATGGTCGACATACAGGCCTGGCTCGCCGCACTCGAGCAGCGCCATCTCGCCAACCTCACGCGCTCCGAGCTGACGCGCGCGCTCCGCGCGCTGTCGTCGGTCTACGTCGAACGCCGCGAGAAACTGCCGGGCGGCGCCGCACTCGACAGCGCCGGCAAACGCGCCGCCTTCGCCCTGTTCTACGGACCGATGCACTTCCTCACGATCGACGCGGTCGCCCGGGCGCTCGGCGCCAACGCCTCCTCACCGGAGGCCATCCTCGATCTGGGATGCGGCACCGGTGTCGGCGGCGCGGCCTGGGCGCTGGCCTGCCATCGGCCGCCGCGGATACGAGGCATCGATCGCAACGCCTGGGCCGTCGCCGAGGCAAACTGGACCTACAACCAGCTCGGCCTCCGCGGCCGCGCCGCGATCGGCGACGTTCTCGAGGACGCCGCGTCCGCGAAGGCGCCGGCGCCGCCGATCCTGCTCGCATATGCGGTGAACGAGCTGCCGGATCGACAGCGCACGGCGCTGCTCGAGAGGCTCGCCGACGCGCGTGCGCGCCGGTCCTTCCTGATCGTCGAGTCGATCGCCCGCCGCGACAAGGCGTGGTGGCCCGAATGGACGGACCGGCTCGCAGGTGCGGGTGCGCGCGCCGACGAATGGCGGTTCTCCGCGAACCTGCCGCCCGCCATCGCGCAGATCGCGCGCAGCGCCGGACTCGATCCGCGCGAGCTGACCGCGCGCACGATCTACAGAGCGTAGGCACGCGCCGCCGGGACCGGCCAGGGGCGTAGTACAACCTCGCCAACGCGCCGGATATTCCCTGTCCGGCCGCCCCGGATCGCTGCAGGGCTCGGGGTAGAATCCCCCGATGTCTTCAGCCGCACCGCCACTTGCCCGTACTCGGAAGGGCATCACTCTCACGCAGCAGATTTTCATCGGACTTGCCCTCGGCATCGTGGTGGGCGCGATCATCCAGCAGGTCGATCCGGCCTGGAGCGCCTACTTCCGGCCGTTCAGTCAGTTGTTCCTGCGCCTGATCAAGATGATCATCGCGCCGCTGATCTTCGCCACGCTCGTGGCGGGGATCGCCGGCGCCGGCCATTTCAAGGTGGTCGGCCGCATGGGCCTCCGCGCGATCATCTACTTCGAAGTCGTCACTACCCTCGCACTGATCATCGGACTGGTCGCCGTCAACATCACCCGCCCCGGCGACGGCGTCAATCTGCCGATAGGCCAGGAGTCCGGGATCACCGCCAAGCCCCAGACCTGGGATCAGATTCTTCTCCACGTCGTCCCCGAGTCGGTGATCGATGCGATGGCGAAGGGAGACGTGCTGCAGATCGTCGTCTTCAGCATCTTCTTCGGCATCGCGCTCGGGATGATCGGCGAGAAGGGCAAGCCGGTGCTCGCATGGTGCGAAGCCGTCGCCGAGACGATGTTCAAGTTCACCAACATCGTCATGCACTATGCGCCGATAGGCGTCGGCGCGGCGATCGCCTATACCGTCGGCCACGGCGGCCTGGGGATCCTGATCAACCTCGCCAAGCTGGTGTTGACGCTGTACGCGGCGCTCGCGGTGCTGATTCTCGCGGTCATGCTGCCGGTCGCGCTCATGTTCAAGATCCCGATCCGCAAGTTCGTCCGCGCCGTCAAAGAGCCGGCGATCATCGCCTTCTCGACCACGTCCAGCGAGGCGGCTCTGCCGCGGGCGATGGAAGTGCTCGAGCGCCTGGGCGTGCCGAGACGGATCGTCTCGTTCGTGCTGCCGCTCGGCTACAGCTTCAACCTGGACGGGACGACCTTGTACCTCTCGCTGGCGGCCGTGTTCGTGGCCCAGGCGGCCGGCGTGGAGCTGACGATCGGGCAGCAGATCACGATGCTGCTGACGCTGATGCTGACGAGCAAGGGCGTGGCGGGCGTGCCGCGCGCCTCGCTCGTGATCCTGGCCGGCACGCTGGCCATGTACGGCCTGCCTCTCGAAGGGATCACGATCATTCTCGGCGTGGATGAGCTGATGGACATGGCGCGGACGATGACCAACGTGATTGGCAACTGTCTGGCAACGGTCGTGATTGCGAAATGGGAAGGAGAGTTCACCGAGGCGAGCGACGAGGAGCTCGCGCTGGCGGCTGAACGCGGGGAAATCTAGACGGTGCACCGCAATCGCGGCAGGTTCTACCACTGGTTCTTCGAAGGGGCGCGCGAAACCGGGGTTGTCGCGACGCACCAGTCGTCGTGGTGGAACGTCATGTGTCTCACCGGCGTCGACTATTTCTCGACGCTCGGCTATCAGCCGGGAATCGCCTTCCTCGCGGCCGGCATCCTGTCGCCGATGGCGACGATGGTGCTGGTGCTCCTGACCCTGGCGGGGGCGCTGCCGATGTATCGCCGCGTCGCCGAGCTGAGCCCGCACGGGCAGGGCAGCATCCAGATCCTCGAAGAACTGCTGCCGCGCTGGCGCGGCAAGGCCATGGTGCTGTGCCTGCTCGGCTTCGCCGCCACCGGCTTCATCATCACCATCACCCTGTCGGCCGCCGACGCGTCGGCGCACATCATCGAGAACCCGATGGCGCCGCGCTGGATGAACCACCCGGTGCTCGTGACGCTCGTGCTGCTGTCGGCGCTTGGCGCCATCTTCCTGAAAGGGTTCCGTGAAGCGGTCGGCCTCGCCGTGCCGATCGTCGGGATCTACCTTGTCTTGAACGTCATCCTGATCGCCCACGAGCTCACGCTCGTGTGGGAGCAGCCGAATCCGTTCGAAGGCTGGTTCGACGCCGCCCGCACGCAGCATGGCGGCGTGGGCAGGATGACGCTGGTTGCGCTGCTGTTGTTCCCCAAGCTGGCGCTGGGGCTCTCGGGCTTCGAGACCGGCGTGGCCGTCATGCCGCTGGTGCGCGGCGACCCCGACGACACCGAGCGCCAGCCGCGCGGCCGCATCCGCAACACCAAGAAGCTCCTGACCGCCGCTGCGCTGATCATGAGCGTGCTCCTGGTCGGCAGCAGCATCGTCACGACCCGTCTCGTGCCGCCCGAGGCGTTCGCGCTCGGCGGCGAGGCCTACGGCCGCGCGCTGGCGTACCTCGCGCACGAGCACATGGGCGAGACCTTCGGCACGATCTACGACTTGAGCACCGTCGCGATTCTCTGGTTTGCCGGCGCCTCCGCGATGGTCGGCCTCATCAACCTCGTTCCGCGGTATCTGCCGCGCTACGGGATGGCGCCCGAATGGGCGAAGGCAAACCGTCCGCTCGTGGTCATCTTCACCACGGTGACGTTCATCGTCACCATCCTCTTCAAGGCGGACGTCATCGCACAGGGCGGCGCCTATGCCACGGGTGTTCTGGTTCTGATGGGCTCCGCGGCGCTCGCCGTCACCCTGGCCGCGCGCAAACAGGGCCGGCCGTACTTCGGGTACGTGATCCTGACGCTGGTCTTCGCCTACACGACCGTCGTCAACATCGGCGAGCGTCCGGAAGGCCTCAAGATCGCTTCGATCTTCATCGCCGGGATCGTGATCTCGTCGCTGATCTCGCGGGTGATGCGCTCGACGGAGCTTCGCGTGCAGGGCATCGATCCGGATCCCGAGGCCGAGGCCTTCATCAGGGAAGCGGCCAGGGGCACGGTGCGCATCATCGCGAACCGGCCCGATCGCGGGGATGCCGCCGAGTACGAACACAAGCTCAAGGAAGCCCGCGAGTCGCACCACCTGCCGCCGGAGGAACGCCCGCTGTTCGTCGAGGTGCGTCCGAGCGACGTCTCAGCGTTCAGCGAGCGCCTGCGTGTAAAGGGAGTGAACGTGGACGGCCACCTGGTGCTCCGCTGCTCGAGCCCCGCCATCCCCAACGCGATCGCCGCTCTGCTGCTGCACATCCGCGACCAGACCGGCAAGATTCCGCACGCCTACTTCGGGTGGACGGAAGGGAATCCGATCGCGTACCTCTTGAAATTCCTTGCCTTCGGCGAGGGCGACACCGCGCCCGTCGCCCGCGAAGTGCTGCGCCAGAGCGAGCCTAATCCTCTGCGGCGTCCGCGGATTCACGTAGGGTGACGGCGGCCTCGTCCACGCCGCGCCCCTGCGTCGCCGTCACTTCGAGCTCGAGCCGTCCGTACTCGACGCGGTCGCCGACCCGCGGCAGTCGCCCGAGCAGCGTCAGGATCAAACCGCTGACACTGTCGACCTCCTCGTGCGCCAGGTCGAGATCGAAGGCCTGTCCCAGCTCGTCGAGCCGCATCGTCCCTGAGACGCGCAGCCGGCCCGACGCGTCGAGCCGCGGCCCCGAACGCTGATTCGGACTCTCGCCGATCTCGCCGACGACTTCCTCGAAGAGATCCTCCAGCGTCACCACGCCCGACGTCCCGCCGTGTTCGTCGATGACGATCGCGAACTGCGCCCGGTCGCGCCGCATGACGGCGAGCACCGCATCGAGCAAAGCTGTTTCGGGCACCACCGGCGCGGAGCGCGCCCCCTCCGCCGTCACCGGGGTGTTGTTCAGCAGCAGCCGGAGCAGGTCCTTGATGTGATACGTGCCGACGATGTGATCGAGATCCCCCTCGAACACCGGGTAGCGGGTGCGCGGATGATCGCCGATGATGCGCCGCAGCTGCTCCGGCCCCGCCCCGACCGGAATGCCGGTGATGCGGACGCGCGGGACCATCACCTCGGCGGCGGTCAGCTCGCCGAACTCGAACAGCTCCTGCAGCACCTGGCCGGACTCGGATCGCAGCGCGCCCTGCTCCTCGGATTCCTCGACGATGAGCTGCAGCTCCTCCGGCGTGTAGTACTGCTCGACGCCGTTCGCCGTCCGGTTGATGCCGAAGAAGCGCAGCACCAGGTTGCCGAGGCCGTTCAGCATCACGACCACCGGCAGCAGCAGCGTCTGAATCCAGAGCATCACCGGCGTGATCACCAGCGCCATGCGCTCCGCCGACTGCAGCGCCAGCGACTTCGGGATCATCTCGCCGACGACGACGTGGAAGTAGGTCAGGATGCCCACCGCCAGCACGCTCGCGAATCCGTGCGCCACCAGCCATGTCGCGACGCCGCCGTGACCGAACCGTTCGCGCAGCCAGTCGGCGACGACATGCTCGCCGTACATGCCCAGCCCGAGGCTCGCCACCGTGATCCCGATCTGCGCCGTGGCGATGTAGCGGTCCTGCCGTCTGGCGTCTCGAAGCACGCTCTGCACCAGACGGGCCAGGGGCTGCCGCTTTGCCGCGCGGTTGTCGATCGCGGCGCGCGGCGCGCCGACGATGGCGAACTCCGCGGCGACGAACAGCGCGTTCAGCAACAGCAGCAGGACGATGATGATCAGCGGGATCACGCCGTCTGCTCCTGGTCGTGATCCGGCGGCGTGACGATCGCGGATCCGATGTGCTGCTCGTCCGCGCTCTCGATCTCGACCGCCAGACCGCAGATCGTCAGGCGCTCCGACGGTTCGGGAAGGCGGCCGGCTTCGCGGAGGATGAACTCTTCGACCGTCATCCCCTCCGTCGGCCACGCCCCCCCGACCCACACCCGCGCGCGCTCGAGCGGAAGCTCACCCGGCAGGCGGACACGTCCGTCCGACAGCCGCAGCGGCAGCAGCCGCGGCGTCTTGAACTCGTCCGCGACGCTGCCCAGCAGCTCGCCGAGGACGTCCTCGAGCGTAATCAGTCCGACGATGCGATTGGTCTCGTCGACCACGAGCGCCTGGTGACTGCGGCGCTCGCGCAGGAACGCGAGCAGCCGGTCCGCGTTCATGGTGTCGGGCACGCGCTGCACCGGGCGGACCAGACCGCTCAACGTTCCCGCCTCGCGCCTCTCGAGAAAGTGCGTGACGACGTCTTTCGTGTGGAGGATGCCGGCGATGTCGTCGAGCGTGCCGCGGAATACCGGCAGCCGGCTGTACGGACTGGTCGCGGCGATCCGCAGCACGTCGCGCCACGGCGTCCGCCACTCGACCGCCGCCAGACGGTCGCGCGGCACCATCAACTGTCTGGCGTTGCGCAGGCCGAGACGCAGCGCGCGGTGCAGCCGGACCTGTTCCTGCGGCTCCAGCAGGCCGCCGTCGCGGCTCTCCGCGATCAGCAGCGCGATCTCCTCCGGTGAATGGACGTGGCGATGGCCCGTGCTCGCGAGCCCGAACGCGCGCAGGACGAGATTCCCGCTGCCGTTGAACACCGCGATCAGCCACGCGTACGCGTGCAGCGACCACTGCATCGGGACGACGGTGTAGATGAGCGTCTGGGTCGGGTGCGCCAGGGCGACGGCTTTCGGCACGAGCTCGCCGAGGATCACCGACAGGAACGTCAGGATCGCCAGGATGACGACGGCGGCCACCTGCACGGCGGCGTCGGGTTGGAGCCCGAACCACGCAACGAACAGAGGGGCGGCCGGCGGCGCGAGAACCGCCTGGGCGTAGGCGCCGGCAATCAGGCTCGACAGCGTGATTCCGACCTGCGAGGCGGCGATGTAGCGGTCGAGCTCGCGCGGATCCTCCACCACCGGAAGTGCGCGAACGGCGAGCGGGTGGCCATCCTCCGCCATTCGCCGGATCCGGCTCCGCCGCGCGCCTACCGCCGCGAATTCGGCCGCGACATAGAGCGCGGTGAGTAGAACCAGCAGCAGGATGACTCCCGCCGGCACCAACATGCCGCCCGATCGTACTCGATCCCGCTCCGACCGGCCTTGCCCCTCGGATCCCCCCTACACGCCCTTTCGCAGCGCCCGCCCGCGGCTGCTCGGCCTCACTCGGCGCGCAGCGCGACGACCGGATCCACGCGTGTCGCCCGGAGGCCCGGCACCGCGGCTGCCGCCGCCGCCACGAGCGCCAGCGCCGCGGCGACGGTCGCGAACGTCAGCGGGTCCGACGGAGTGACGCCGTACAACAGCTTCTGCATCAGCCGCGTCAGCAGCCACGCGCCGCCGGCGCCCGCGGCGAGGCCGACGGCGGCCAGCGTCATCGCTTCGCCGAGCACCAGCCGCATGACGGCCCCCCGCTGCGCGCCGAGCGCCATCCGGATGCCGATCTCCTGCGTCCGTTGCGTCACCGAGTAGGCGATGACGCCATAAATGCCGACGGCGGCGAGAATCAGCGCCAGGCCCGCAAACCCGGCGAGCAGCATCATCGTCAGCCGCCGTTGCGCCACGGACGTGTCCAGCACGTCCTCCATCGTCCTGATGTCCGCCGCGGCGACGTTCGGATCGATCTGGTGCAGCGCATCGACGGCAGCGGACACGATCGAGCGGGGGTCGCCGGCGGTGCGAATGGCGATCGTCGCAAACGGATAGGTGAAGCGTCCCGGCGGCCAGTAGATCGTCGCGCGCGGTTCCGTCTCCAGATCCTGCTGGCGCACGTCGCCGACGACGCCGACGATCTCGTCCGGCGCTTCATCGTTCCAGCTCACGATGATGCTCTTGCCGATCGGATCCTGTCCGCGGAAGTGCCGGTTGGCGAGCGCCTGGTTGACGATCACGCGGCGGACCCCGGTGCCGTTGTCCCGCGCGTCGAATGCGCGTCCGCGCAGCACCGGAACGCCCATGGCCTTGAAGTAATTGTTGGCGACGACGCGGACGTCGGTCACCGGTTCCTGCCCGGCTGGCGGCCTGGGCTGACCGACGATCGCGAACCCGGTCGCGGCGCCGAGCCCCGCCATGGGCAGGAAGCTCGTGCTGCCGGTCGCGATCACGCCGGGCAGCGCATCGAAGCGCTCGAACAACTGATTGAAGAACGCCTGCTGCCGCTCCGCATCGGGATACCGCGACGTGGGGATCGAGACTTTGACCGTAATGGTGCGCGCTGGATCGAATCCGGGGTCGACGCGCAGCAGCGTCACGAACGACCGGAGCAGCAGGCCGGCGCCGACGAGAAGGATCAGCGCGAGCGCGATCTCGACGACCACGAACGCGCTCCGTACGCGCGCGCCGCGCGCCGCAGAGCCCGACCGTCCGCCGTCTTTCAGCGTGTCGGTCAGCTTCGCCCCGGCGGAGGTCAGCGCCGGCGCGATGCCGAAGACGAGCGCGCTGACGACCGCCGCCGCAATGGCGAACAGGAGAACCTTGCCGTTGATGCCGACCTGTTCCAGCCGGACGATCGGCAGACGTTCCGCGACCGTTGTCCGCAGGGCAAGCAGCCCCGACCAGGCGAGCCCGAGGCCGGCCGCGGCGCCGAGCAGCGACAGCAGCAGGCTCTCTGCGAGCATCTGGCGGACGAGCCTTCCCCTGTCGGCGCCGAGCGCGGCGCGGACCGCGAGCTCCCGCTGCCGTGCCGTGGCCCGCGCGAGAACGAGATTGCCGACGTTGGCGCAGGCAATCAGCAGCACGAAGCCGACCGCGCCGAGCATCACCCACAGCGCCGGGCGCACGTCGCCCGTGAGCTGCTGTTTGAGCGGGACGACGTTCGCCGTCCACCCGGTATTGAAGGCGGGAAAGCGCGCCGTCAGCTCGGCGTGGACGCGCTTCATGTCCTCCTGCGCCTGCGCCATGGTCACCCCGTCCTTCACCCGGCCGACGACGCAGATCCATCGCCCGCGCGGCGTGCGCGCTGAAGGAGGCAGGCCGATCGTCGACCAGACGTCCACGTTCTTGTCGAGAATGGAGAAGCCCGGCGGCATCACGCCGACGATGAGCGTCGGCTGCCCGTTCATCGTGACGGTGCGATTGACGACGGCCGGATCCGCGCCGAAGCGCTGGCGCCACAGACGGTCGCTGATCAACGCCACGGCGGCGCGCGGCGCGTCTTCCTGCGGCTCGAAGTCGCGGCCCAGCGCCGGACGCACGCCGAGCACGCGCAGCAGGTTGCCCGAAACCATCTGGAGCGGCAGTTCCACGGCGTCACCGGCGCCGGTGAGCGTCGTCCGGAATGTCATCGACACCGCCGACATCTCGGTGAAGGCCTGATTCAGCTCGCGCCAGTGAATGAAATTGCCGGGCGAGACCACGTTGTTCCTGCGATCGCGCGGCAGGTTGTGCTCCCAGACGACGGCAATCCGATCGGGATTGGAGTAGGGCAGCGGACGGAGCAGCAGCGTATCGATGACGCTGAAGATCGCCGTGTTGGCGCCGATGCCGAGCGCCAGCGCGGCGACGGCGACGGCGGTGAACCCGGGAGAGCGGCGAAGGAGTCGGGCCGAGTACCGCAGGTCGTTCAACAGGTTCCGCATCAGGGTCGCTCCGAGGTCCCTAACTGCCGATCGCGCCGAGGGCCCAGGCCGCCTGTTTGCGCACGCCGGCGTCGCTGTCCTTCAGCGCTTTCATGAGGCCCTGCACGGCGCGGCTGTCGCCGAGCGCCCCGAGGGCCCAGGCCGCCTGTTTGCGGACCGACGCGACGGAGTCGGCGAGCGCGCCGATGAGACCGTCGACGGCACGACGGTCGCCGATCGCGCCGAGCGCCCAGGCGGCCTGCTCGCGGACGCCGGCGTCGGCGTCCTTCAACGCCTCGACCAGCGCCGGCACCGCTTCCGACGCATCGAGCGCGCCGAGCGCCCAGGCGCTGCGCTTGCGCACGTTCGGCTCCGTGTCGGCGAGGCTGCGCGACAGCACCGGCACGGCGCGGCGGTTGCCCAGCGCGCCGAGCGCCCACGCGGCATGCGTGCGCGCGATCCACACCGGCGCGGTGAGCGCCTTCGCCAGCGGATCGAATGCGGGCGTCCCGATGGCCACCAGGGCCGAGGCGGCCTGCTCGCCCGGGGAAGTCATCTCCTGTGCGGCGCGGAACCGCCCGTGCCCCCAGGTGCGTTCGCCGCAGACGGCGGCGTCGACCGGCGAGCCGTCCTCGAGCATGGCGACCAGGCGCGGCAGCGCCGATGCCGCTTGCCCGCCGAGCGCACGCAGTTCACAGGCGGCGCGGGCGCGCGTCGCCGGATCCGCGGAGGCGAGTCCGGCCGCGGCCGCCGCGGCGTCCTTCTGCGGCGCGATGGCGAGCAGCGCCGCGACGATCAGCCAGGGCCTCATCACCGCACCACCGGACGAGGATTCGGATTGGGATTCGGATTCGGGTTCGGCCGGGGCCGCGGCCGCGGCCGCGGATGCGGACGCGCCGGGTTGCCGCCCGAGATCTCGGCGATCGCCGCCGCCGCGCTGCGCCGCACGGCGGCGTCCTGATCCTTGAGCGCCTGCATCAGCGTGTCGAGCGCGCGCTCGTCGCCGAGCTCGCCGAGCGCGGAGATCGCGCGGCGGCGCACGTCGGGACTCGTGTCTTTGGCCGCGCCGATCAACGCGTCGACCGCGCTGCGGTCGCCGAGCTCGCCGAGCGCCGAGGCGGCGCGCAGGCGGACGTTGACGTTCTCGTCCTTCAGGGCGTCGCGGAGCGCCGGCAGCGCCCGCGCGTCGCTCAACTCGCCGAGGGCGCTGACGACCACGGCGCGGGTGTCCGCGTCGGTTTCCTTCATCGCGCCGATGAGCGCCGGCACCGCGCGGGTGCTGTTCATCGACGCGAGCGTGCGGATGACCGTGCGGCGGACGCCGGCGTCGGGATCCTTCAACGCTTCGATCAGCGCGTCGATCGTCCCTTCGCGTCCGCCCTGGCGCGCGCCGACCGCATTCTGCTGCGACGCGGCGCGCCATTCGAGCTGCGGGTGCAGGAAGATCGCGGTGACGCCGATGAAGATCGCGCTCGACTTCAGCAGCGTGCGAACGAATACGGCGAGTGGGCTCATGACGTCTCCTGCTAGAAAAACAGCACTTCGTGATGCGCCCCGGGCCGCGCGGCCCGCACGGGCCGCCGGCCGGGGGAAAAGCTGTTACCGGATCTGGCCGAGCGCGAACGCCGCCTGCTGGCGCACCGACGCGTTCGTATCCTTGAGGGCCGCCATCAATCCGTCGATGGCGCGGGGATCGCCAATCTGCCCGAGCGCGAACGCCGCCTGCTCGCGCACGCTCGGGTTCGAGTCCTTCAGCGCGACCACCAGCGCTTCGATCGCCGCGCCGGCGCGCATCTGCCCGAGCGCGAACGCGGCCTGCTCGCGGACGCTGGCGTTCTCGTCCTTGAGCGCCGAGACCAGCGGCTCGATCGCCTTCTTGTCGCGGATCTGGCCGAGCGCGAACGCCGCCTGCTCGCGAACCGAAGGCGAGCTGTCGCGCAGCGCCTGCGCGATCGCATCCGCCACGCCGGCGGCGCGCAGCTGCCCGAGCGCGAACACCACCTGCTCGCGGACGTCGGCGTCGATGTCCTTGAGCGCCGCCGCGAGGGGAGTGATCGCCCGCGCGTCGCGCAGCTGGCCGAGACCGAAGGCCGCCTGCTCGCGCACGTCAGCGCTCGCGTCCTTCAGCGCCATCACGAGCGGATCGAAGATGCGGCCGTCGCGCATCTGGACGAGCGCGTGCATCGCCGTCTCCCGCACGTCCTTGTCGGTGTCCTTCAGTGCCTCCATCAGCGCGTTCACGGTGCGCGGATCGCGGCGGCCCCGGGCATCCTTCCCCTGTTCGCGCTCCTGCTCGCGCTCGATCTCCCGCGCGGCCTGCGTCATGGCCTCGGAGATCCCGCTCGCCACGCCGTCGCCGATCGCCGAGATGACGCCGCCCACGACACCATCGGCGATTCCGCCGGTGATGCCACCCGGGACGCCGCCGGCCACGCCGCTGACGACGCCGGAGGCCACCGCGCCCGCCACCGCCGCGCTGACGCTGCTCGCGACGCCGCCGGCAATGCCGCCGCTGACGCCACCCTGGACGCCGCCGATCCGCTTGTCGCCCGGCGCCTGCGGTGCTTCAGCGGCCGCCTTGCCTGGCGCCTGCGCGGCAGGCGGGTTTGCCGCCGCCGCGTCCGCGAGGGACGCGTCGATCGCCGCCTCGCTGCGCTCCTCGGCCCACGGCTGGACGGAGGCGATCGCCACCATGACAGCAGTGAAGACCGCGGCGCCGGCCGCCGCGCGTGCACGGGACAGACCGCGGCGCGGCACGCTCGGATCGAGGATCGCCATGAGCCGTCCTTCGAGCTGCGACCGCTGCGCCATCGCCAGGCTGGCGCCGGCGAACACGGCAGGGAACCGGCCGGCCTGCATCACACGGGCGATGTCGAGCAGCTGATCGGCGTAGTCGGAGCCGCGCGTGCCGGAGGCGAGCACCAGATCGTCACACGCCCGCTCGCGTTCGGCGCGCAGCCGCCGCGCCGCCATCCAGACGAGCGGGTTGAACCAGTACGCGGCGCACGCGAGCTGCGCCACCAGGTGCGTCAGGCAGTCCCGCCGCTTCACGTGCGCCAGCTCGTGCAGAAGGACGACGCGCACGCGATGCGCGGGCCAGGCGTCCGCATCCGCCGGCACCACGACCGACTGACGCACGATCCCCCACGCCATCGGCATCGTCCCCGCGGCGCCGCGGAGGAAGCGGACGCGGGTGAGCCCGAGCGCCGAGGCGAGAGACTGCGCCTGCGCGAGCCACGGCGCGTCGGCGACGACCGGCATCCGCCGCGACATCCATTGCACCGCGATGAGTCCGATCGCCAGCCGCGCCAGGATGATGGACGCGCCAATTCCCCAGACGAGCAGCGCGAGCACCGGCCACGACGGCAGCGCCGGCCGGGTGGCGCTGTTGATCGACGCCGAGGGGGAGGGAGCGGCCGGCGAAGCCGTGACGGCGCCGGCGCGCCGCAGCGACGGCGCCGGACGCGACACAGGCGCCGGCGTCCCGGTCGTCGCCGGTTCGGGTGCCGCGACCACGACGATCGGCAGCTCCCAGCGTGGAAGCGCGATCGAGAGCGCCGGCGCGGCAAGCGCGCTGAGCAGCCCGAGCGTCCAGACGAAATGGCGGGCCGATGCGGAGGCGCGGCGCAGCGCCGCAGCGGCGAGCGCGGCGACCGCCAGAACGAGCGACGCCTTGGCGACGGCGTCGATCACGAGGGGCAGTGAAACGTTCGTCATGACTCAGACTCCGCTCTTCCGCGCCGTGTCGATCATGCGCGCCAGGCGATCCAGCTCTGCCGCCGACAGCTTGGCGGAGGAATCGTCGAGGAGCGCCGAAATCGCCTGTTCCGCGGATCCGTCGAAAAAGGTCCGCAGCAGATGGCGCATCGCCGACTTCTGGGCGTTGTCGCGCGGCACCGTGGGGAGATAGACGTAGCGCGGGCCGTCCTGTTCGTGCCGGACGTGCCCTTTTTCCTCGAGAATGCGCAGGAGCGCCCGCACGGCCGAGTAGCTCGGCGGCTCGGGAAGGGCGGTCTGGACCTCGGCCGCGGTGGCCTGGCCGCGCTGATAAAGGATGTCGAGGATCTGCCGCTCCCGGCGGCTCAAATCCCGATGATGGCTGCTGTTCATACGAAGGCTTAGACGGAGGAGCCGGCGAAAAGGTGCTGAGAAAATAGCACCATGCAGGAAATTTAGCAAACGGCTGACGTAGGATGTCGCCGGAGGCCGGGTATGTGGAAGGAGTTCAAAGAGTTCGCGGCACGGGGGAACGTCATCGACCTTGCCGTCGGCGTGATCATCGGCGCGGCGTTCGGGAAAATCGTGTCGTCGCTGGTCAGCGACATCATCATGCCGCCGATCGGACTGCTGATCGGGCGCGTCGACTTCAAGAACCTGTTCGTCTCGCTCAATGGCGAGTCCTACGCGTCGCTCGCCGACGCGCAGAAAGCCGGCGCGCCGACGATCAATTACGGCATGTTCCTCAACACCCTGCTGGAGTTCGTCATCGTGGCGTTCGCGATCTTCATGATCGTGCGGTGGGTCAACCGGCTCGCGCCACGTCCGGCACCCGCTCCGCCAGAGCCGACGAAGACCTGTCCGCTCTGCGCCTCGCAGATCCCGGTCGCTGCCAAGCGATGCCCGTTCTGCACGTCGACACTGTCGTGAACGATCCGCTGTCTTTCGCCGCCGCGCCCGTCAGTGCGTCAGACCGTAAATGAAGTAGTTGACGCCGAACTTGTAGGCTTCGTTGGTCGGATCGACGGCATAGAGCCCCTGGCCGGAGTGCTCCATGTAATCGCCGATGTCCATGTTGTAGTTGATGACGACGAGCAGCCGCTTCGCCGGATCGTTGCCCTCGTGGATGCCGTAGAACTCCCCGGTCAGCCCCTGCTCGCCGAGCCGGCCGGGATACGGCACGTCCAGCGACTTGATCGAGAAGAAGCTGTTGAACACCGGGTGCGAGCGATCGAGCCGGACGATGCGGCCGTCGGGAAGGACCTTGCGCATCGCGTCCTCGAACACGCGCCACTCTTCCGGAAAGTGGAAGTCGTCGATGATGACGAAGCCGCCCTTGGCGATGTAGTTGCGCAGACCGGCCGCTTCACTGTCGGTCGGATACCAGTAGCCGGGTTCCGAGAGGTACGCGATCGGAAACTTGAGCAGCTCCGGATCGTCCATGCGGAAGATGTTGCTGCCGTCCGGGTTGACGCGCAGCGACGTGATCTCGTTCATGATCGCCGTCAGGTTCTGCTCCATGTCGGGGTAATCGAACGACCAGCCCGGATAGGCTTGGTACCAGAGCCGGACGATGACGAAGCGGCCGTCGTATTTGATCGGCGCGGCGGACGCGGGCATGAAGAAGCCGAAACGGCGGCCGCGCTGGGCGAGTGCCGGCAGCGCCACTGCGAGCGCGAGCAGCGCCAGAACCGCGAGACGGACGAACCAGCGGCGCGTCATCGGCGTCTGCTGTTGACTATACGCGAATGCACACCGGAGAGAAGGGCACCGTGAGCGCCGCGCGCATCCGTCCGGCGCGCGCCGGGGACGAGCCGGGCGCCTACCGCGTGTGCCTGCTCACTGGCCACAACGGCGAGAACGGGGAGCCGTTCTACGGAGAGGATCCGGACGCCCTCGGCCGGATCTTCGTCGGGCCGTATCTGGCGTTCGAACCTGACCTGAGTTTCGTGCTCGAGGACGAGGAGATCTGCGGGTACGTCCTCGGGGCCCTGGACTCGCGCGCCTTTTACCGGCGGTACGAGGAGGAATGGCGCCCGGGACTGTGCGGGGGCTTTGCTGCGCCACAGGGGAATCCCGCGACGTGGACGCCGGTGCAGCGCGTCTATCATGCGTATCATCGGCCCGACTATTTCTGTCCGGATCCGTACGACGAGTACCCGTCGCACGCGCACATCGACCTGCTGCCGCGCGCGCAGGGGCGCGGCCATGGGCGCCGGATGATGGACCGGCTGCTGGCTGAGCTGCGCGGTCGCGGCAGCGGCGGCGTCCACCTTGGGGTGAGCGCGCTGAACACGCGCGCGCAGGGGTTCTACGCGCACCTCGGATTCCGTGAGTTGACGCGCACGGGATCGGGAGATGATGCCTGCGTCTACATGGGCCTCAGGCTTTGACGTGTCGCCACTCGCGCTGAACGGAGGACCGCCCGTCCGAACCCGCCCGTTTCCCGCGTGGCCCGTCTTCGGCGCGGCGGAAGAAGAGCGGCTGCTGCGCGTGCTTCGCAGCGGCCGTTGGGGACGCCTCGACGGCGATGAAGTCGCGTCGTTCGAAGAGCGGTTCGCCGCCATGCACGGCTGCCGTCATGGCATCGCGGTGGTCAACGGCACCGTCGCGCTGAAAATCGCGCTCCTCGCCGCCGGCATCGCCGCCGAGGACGAGGTCATCGTCCCCCCCTATACGTTCGTCGCGACGGCGACCGCGGTGCTGGAGGCCAACGCGATTCCGGTGTTTGCCGACGTCGACCTCGCGACCTTCAACCTCGATCCCCAGGCGGTCGCAGCTGCGCTGACGGCGCGCACGAAAGCCGTGATCCCCGTTCACTTCGCCGGGCAGCCGGCCGAGATGGATGCGATCGCCGCGTTGGCCCGCGCGCGCGGCATCGCCGTGATCGAAGACGCCGCGCACGCCCACGGGGCGGCCTACCGCGGACGCCCCGCCGGATCGCTCGGCGATCTCGCCACCTTTTCGTTCCAGTCGAGCAAGAACCTGACCGCCGGCGAAGGCGGCATCATCACGACGAATGACGATGACCTCGCGCGGGCGTGCCGCTCCATCCACAACTGCGGCCGCGTGCCGGAAGGCGTCTGGTACGAGCATCACGTCGTGTCGGGCAACTACCGCCTCGGCGAATTTCAAGGCGCGCTGCTCGGTTGTCAACTTGACCGGCTGGAAGCTCAGGCGCAGACGCGCGAGCGCAACGGCCGGCGGCTCGCGCGCGAGCTGTCGCGCGTCCCGGGTGTGCACGTGCAGTCCCGATCCGAGGCCTGCACGCGTCATGCGTACCACCTGTTCGTGGTGAGAATCGATCCGGCGGCATTCGGCGCGCCGCGCGCGGCGGTGCGCGACGCGCTCGAGGCAGAAGGGATCCCGTGTTCGGCGGGCTACGGCTACCCGCTTCCGGATCAGCCGCTGTTTCGCAGCCGGGCGTTCGGGCCGTACGTGCCCGGCGCCCGGGATCGGCTCGATTACGCTTCGGCGCGCTGCCCCAACAGCGACGTGCTCTGTCGTGAACAGGCGTTGTGGCTCGGGCAGAACCTGCTGCTCGGTCCGGATGATGACGTGGACGACATCGTGACGGCGTTCGCGAAGGTGCACGCTCATCGTCACGAGTTGAGCGCTCTCGCTTGACGGCATCGGCGACGCGGCTGCTGGCGGCGTTCGGCGAGAACACGTATCTCGCCGCGATTCGTGCCGGCATGGTGGCGATCGTGCCGCTGACGATCGTCGGCGGCGTCTTTCTGATCGCGGCGCACCCGCCCTTCGGCTGGGAGAGCCGCATCGCGGCGTATGCGCCGCTCCTGCAGATCCCGGTGACCGCGACCTTCGGCCTGCTCGGGCTGTTCGCCTGCGTCGCCGTCGCCTACGATCTCGGCCGGCGCCTCGGCCTGGAGGCGATCGTCAGCGCGACCACCGCCACCGCCGCCTTCCTGCTGCTGCAGGTGGACCCGGCGTCCGGGACGCTCAGGATGGAAGCGCTCGGCTCGAACGGGCTGTTCACGGCGATCCTGACGGCGCTCGTGGCGGTGCGCGTACAGAAGTTCTTCACCGAGCGGCGCCTGGTGATCCGCCTTCCCGAGAGCGTGCCGGCCGCGGTCTACGAATCGTTTCTGTCTCTGACGCCGCTCCTCTTCCTCATGGTGTCGTTCTGGCTGCTGCGCTTCGTCCTCGGGTTCGACGTGAATGCCGCGGTCCAGGCGGTGTTCGCCCCGATGGTGTTCGCGCTGAACACGCTGCCCGGAATCCTCGTTTACGCGCTGCTGGTCACGCTGCTCTGGTCGGTCGGCATCAACGGCGACAACACGCTCGATGCGATCGTGGCGCCGGTCTTTCTGCAGTACCTCGCCGCGAACGTCGCGGCGGTGACCGCCGGCGAGCCGGTGCCATACGTGACCGCGTACGGATTCTTCACGACGTTCGTCAACGTCGGCGGGACCGGCGCGACGATTGCGCTGGCGCTCGTGCTGTGGCGGTCGCGTGACGCCGGCTTCCGCAAGGTCAGCCGGCTTTCGCTGCCGACGCAGATCTTCCAGATCAACGAACCCATCTTCTTCGGGCTGCCGATCGTCCTGAACCCGGTGTTCATGGTGCCCTACGTTCTCAACGCGCTGGTATTGACCGCCGGCAGTTACCTGCTGATGCACTGGCATGTCATCCAGCGTCCCGTGGTCAACGTCCCATGGACCACGCCGCCGATCATCGGCCACTATCTCGTGTCGGGCGGCGACTGGCGGGCGGCGGTGTGGGGTGCGGCGTCGATCGGGATCGCGATGCTGGTGTACTTTCCGTTCGCCAGGACCGCCGGACGCCGGCGGCAGCGTGAGGCACAGGACGTCTCCGCCTCGGGAGTGAACTGAATGCGATTCGTCACAACGCTCTGCGCCGTGCTCGCGATCGCGGCGCAGGACACATCGTCGGGCAGCTTCCGTCAGAAGGTCCGCTCGTTCCACACAGCCGCCGAGTTCGCCCGCGACACATCGGGACGCGTCCGGATTCACCGCGGCATCGACCCGGCGCCGGAGGCCGCCGTTCACAAGGCGTTCACCGCGCTTCCGCACGCCGAGGTGACCGTCATGGCGGCAGCGCCGTCAGGACATGTCTGGATCGGCATGCGCGAGGGAGCCGTCCGCCTGGATCGTGACCTGCGCTCGCGCGAGTACTTTGCCGGCAAGCGATGGCTTCCAGACGATCACGTCACCGGCATCGGGTTCGACGGGGATGCCGCCTGGATCGAGACCCGCGCCGGCTACGCGCGCATCGCGTACGTCCCGATGACGCTCGAGGAGAAGTCCCGCAGGTTCGTCGAGCGGGTGCAGGCGCGTCACGTCCGCTGGGGACTGACAGCGGACTCCCGTCTGCAGGTGCCCGGCGACCTGTCGTCGAATCAGATGGTGTCGAGCGACAACGACGGGCTGTGGACCGCGATGTACGTTGCGGCCGAGTCGTTCCGCTACAAGGTGACGGGCCGGGCCGACGCGCGTGCCAATGCCCGGCAGGGAATGGCCGCGCTGCTGCGGCTCGAGTCCATCACCGGCATTCCGGGGTTTCCGGCGCGCTCGTTCATCAAGCCCGGAACCGACCTGCAGCCCGCTGACGGCGAATGGCATGACACGGCGGATCGCCAGTGGCGCTGGAAAGGGGACACCAGCTCGGACGAGATCGTCGGCCACTACTTCGCGTACCCGATCTATTACGACCTGGTCGCGGCCGAAGAGGAGAAACCCGCACTGCGTGGCGCGATCGAGCGGATGACCACGCACATCCTCGATCACGACTTTCAACTGGTCGGGCCGCGCGGACGCACGCGATGGGGATGGTGGGGACCGGACGCGATCTGGGAGGATCCGGACGAGACCGGCCTGCGGGCGCTGCACATCCTGTCGCACTTGAAGGTGGCGATTCACATGGCCGCCGGGGACGCGGCGCGCGGGCGCTTCACGGCCGCATACCGGGATCTCATCGACCGGCACCGGTACCACTGGCTGACGCGCAACCAGAAGATCATGGTCCCCGGAGCCATCAATCACTCGGACGACGAGCTGGCGTTTCTCTCGTACTACCCGCTGCTGCGCTACGAAACGGAGCCGGCGCTGCTGGCCGTCTACCGCCAGAGCCTCGAGCGCAGCTGGCAGATCGAGCGGCCCGAACGCAACCCGCTGTGGAACGTGATCTACGCCGCGGGCTCCGGCGCGGCTGAATACGATCGCGACGCCGCGCTGCGGACGCTGCGGGAGATTCCGATGGATCTGATTCAGTGGTCAGTCAGGAACTCGCACCGGCGGGACGTGCCGATGGATCCGCTGTCGGACCGTTTCAAACGTCCGCAGGCGCTGATCGTGCTGCCGTACGACGAGCTCCCGATGTCGAAGTGGAACGGCAACCCGTACTCGCTCGACAGCAGCCGCGAAGGACGCAGCGAAGACGACGGCGCGTATTTCCTGCTGCCGTACTGGATGGGCCGCTTTCACCGGCTGCTGACCGAGTAGATCACCGGCGGCTGGTAAAGGTCACGCGGGTTTCGGCGCTCTCCTTGTAGCCGTAGCGGATCGCCTTGGCGCGGAGCGTCATCGGCGCCGTCACCAGAATCGGACCCGAGTACAGCCGCCACTTCGCCGTTGCGCCGTCCTCCGTCGTGTAGCCGATCGAGGCCCCCTGCGTCGGCACGTAGATCACGAACTCGGTCGGATCATCGATCGCGATCGACGGCGGACGCGACGGGGCGTCGGTCGAGCGGCGCGGCACGATGTAGGGCTGCGCCGTCTCGGGCTGCACGCCGCCGGGCCACATGCGCTGGATCATCTCGGCCTCGTTGATGAGCCCCTGATCGTTGGTGCGCGCCATCCAGTCGGTCACCGCCTTCCGCATCCGCTCGAGAGTGCCGCGGTGTGCCGGGTCGGCCGAGAGGTTGCGGATCTGGTGCGGATCCGCCTTCGTGTCGTACAGCTCCTCCGCCGGCCGGCTGGTCCGCATCCACAGCGCCGCCGGCCCGGTGAGGGCGCGCGCCGCCTGGAGCCTGAACCACTCCTGCATGATCGCGCTCTGGTTCCGGTAGATGATGTGGCCGGCGTACGGCAGTTCCGGCGCAAAGTTGCGGATGTACAGAAAGCGGGCGTCGCGCGCCGAGCGCATCATGTCGTACTCGATGTCCATGCGATCGCGCGCCGCGAACACGTATGCGGGTGGCGCCGCGGCGCCCGGGCCGGCGAGCGCGCGTCCCTGCAGGTGCGCCGGGATCTCCACGCCGGCCAGCGCCAGCACGGTCGGGGCGAGATCGACGAAGCTGACCAGGTCGTCCCTGACGGAGCCCGGGGCCGACGGCGGCCCGAGCCGCTTCGGCCAGCGGATCATCAACGGCGCGCGCAGCCCCGAATCGTAGAGCGATCGTTTGGCGCGCGGTACGCCGTCGCCGTGATCGCTCCAGTAGAAGACGATGGTGTTGTCGGCCAGCCCGTCCTCGTCGAGCTGCCTGAGGATCGCGCCGACCTGCGCGTCCATGTCGGCGATGTTGTCGTACATCCGCGCCAGTTCCTGGCGCACCGGCGGCGTGTCCGGATAGTACGGCGGCACCTCGAGCGTCTCGGGATTGGTGATCAGCGGCTTGCCGGCGCGCGCCGGGCTCGAGGGAAAGATCTGGCTCTCGTGCGTCACCTCGAGGTTGAACACCGAGAAGAACGGCTGGTTCTTGTCCGCGCGGTTGCGCCAGTGCGCCGTGCGGCTGGTCTCGTCCCAGATGGTGAACGGCACGCCGAACTGATAGTCGGTCTTGCTCCGATTGGTCGTGTAATAGCCGGCGGCGCGCAGATACTCGGGGAACGCCTTCACGTAGAACGGCGGCACGGCCAGATACGGACCGGGCAGCTCGGGCACGCGATCCTCGGTGGTGCGCATGTGCTGCGCGCCAATCGTCGTCTGGTACATGCCCGTGATGATCGCGGCGCGGCTCGGCGCGCAGACCGGCGCCGTCGTGTAGGCGTTGGTGAAGCGAACCGATTCCTTCGCCAGCCGATCGAGCACCGGCGTCCGCGCGACGGCGTCGCCGTACGCGCCGAGCCGCGGGCTCATGTCCTCGTTCGAGATCCAGACGATGTTGGGCCGCGTGCGCGGCGGGGCGGGCGGCTGCACTGCGGCCGCCGCCGTCAGCATCACCACTGCCGTCAGCGCGGCGCCGCGGATCATCTGGTCTGCGGGCGCGGCAGCAGCCGCTGCAGGCCGCGCCTGGTCTTCTCGTGCTTCGGATCGTCCGCCAGGTTGGTCATCTCGTGCGGATCGGCGATCTCGTCATACAGCTCGACGCCGCGTTTGCCGCCGTCCCATTCCGTGTACCGCCACTTCTCGGTGCGAACGCTGTAGCCGAAGAACGGCGCCGCGGCCGGTCCGCGGCGCACCTGCGTAATTGCAGGCCGGTCCCACGTCGCCGATGGATTCTTCAGCAGCGGCGCCAGCGAACGCCCGTGGAGGCCGTCCGGCGGACGCACACCGGCCAGCGACGCCAGGGTCGGATACACGTCGAGGAACTCGACGACGCGCGAGGTCGCGCGTCCGGCGGCCGCCACGCCGGGGCCGGCGATAATCAGCGGCGCGCGCGCCGACCGCTCGAAGAGCGTCTGCTTCATCCACTGACCCTGCTCGCCGAGGTGATAGCCGTGATCGCTGATGAACACGACGATCGTGTTCTTCGCCAGGCCGAGGCGATCGAGCGCCTCGAGCACGCGGCCGATGTTGGCGTCGAGAAAACTGATCGACGCGTAGTAGGCGCGGATGGTTTCCCGCTGCGCCTGCTCGCTGATGCCCCAGTGCGGCGGCGTGGTGAACCAGGCCGCCGCCGGCACGGCCGGCGAGATCGCGGCCGGCGGCGCGGCGATGCGATCCAGCGGGTAGAGATCGAAATACTTCGCCGGCGCGATGAACGGGCAGTGCGGCCGGTAGAAGCCGGCGCCGATGAAGAACGGGCGATCCTTGTGCTTCTCGAGCAGCGCGATCGTCTCGAGCGCCACCTTGCCGTCCGTGTGGGCGTCGTCCGCGGCGGGGGAGGCGTAGTAGGCAAGCGTGCTGCCGATGCCGCGCCCCGGCGTGAAGTTGATCAGGCTGCCTTCTTCGTCCTTGTCGATGCCGCGCGGATTGACGACCTCGTCCCACGACGCCGGATCGTCGAGGCCGCTGGTGCCGATCTGTCCGGGATTCCCGTAGTGATAGATCTTGCCGACCCGCGCCGCCACGTAGCCGTTGCGCTTGAACATCTGCGGCAGCGTGACGGCATCCGGGATGTTCCTGCGGAAGTCCGTGACCAGATCGTGAACCCGCGTCGTGTCGGGACGCAGCCCGGTCAACAGCGACACCCGGCTCGGACTGCAGAGCGGAAACTGCGTGTAGGCCCGATCGAATCGAACGCCTCTTGCCGCCAGCCGGTCGAGATGCGGCGTCTTGACGAGGGGGTGCCCGTACGTCCCCAGGTGATCGTTGAGATCGTCCGCCATGATGAGGAGGACGTTGGGCCGGCGCGCGGTCTGCGCGGATGCGGTCCCCGCGATCCACAGGATCGCCCACGCCGCCGCCCACAGGACCCGGACGCTGCCGTGGCGCATGCGTGGCATACTCGCACGGCCGCAGGAGGGGAGCAATATGAAATCCGCGCTTGCCGTATCCGCGCTCGTCCTTGCGTTGGCACCCTCCGGCGCCTCGGCGCAGGACCGCCCCAACGTCATCGTCGTCTATGCCGACGATCTCGGTTACGGGGACGTGTCGGCCTACGGTCCGCCGGGGCGGATGAAGACGCCGCACGTCGATCGTCTGGCCCGCGAAGGTCTCCGGTTCACCGACGGCCATTCACCCGCGGCGACGTGCACGCCATCGCGCTACGCCATGCTGACGGGCGAGTATGCCTTCCGCAAGCCGGGCACCGGGGTGCTTCCCGGCGACGCGGCGCTGGTCATCGAGCCGGGACGGACGTCGCTGGCGACCGTGTTTCAGAAGGCGGGCTATGCGACCGGCGTGGTGGGCAAGTGGCACCTCGGGCTCGGCCCCGCCGGAGGGCCCGACTGGAACGGCGAGATCCGTCCGGGGCCGCTCGAGATCGGGTTCGACTCGGCATTCATCATGGCGGCGACCGGCGATCGTGTGCCGACCGTGTATGTCGAGAACCGGCGGGTCGCGAATCTCGATCCCGCCGATCCGATCCGCGTGAACTACGGAGAGCCGGTCGGCGACTGGCCGACCGGACGCGGCAGCCCGCAGCTGCTGAAGCTTCACCCGAGCCACGGCCACGACCAGACGATCGTCAACGGCATCAGCCGCATCGGCTACATGACCGGCGGCAAGACGGCGCTGTGGAAGGACGAGGAGATGGGCGACGTCTTCACGCGCCGTGCGATCGCCTTCATCGAGCAGCATCGCGCGAAGCCGTTCTTCCTCTACTTCGCCCTGCACGAGCCGCACGTCCCCCGCGTGCCGCACCCGCGCTTCGCCGGCGCCACGTCGATGGGGCCGCGGGGCGACGCGATCGCGCAGCTCGACTCGTCGATCGGCGAACTGCTGTCCACGCTCGATCGCCTCGGCCTGACGCGGAATACGCTCGTCCTGTTCACGAGCGACAACGGTCCGGTGGTGGACGACGGCTACCGCGATCGCGCCGTCGAGCTGCTGGGCGATCACAGACCCGCGGGGCCGTTTCGCGGCGGCAAGTACAGCACCTTCGAGGGAGGCACGCGGGTGCCGCTGATCGTGCGCTGGCCCGCCCGCGTCAAGCCGGGCATCTCGAACGCGCTCGTCTCGCAAGTCGACTTCCTCGCCTCGTTCGCGGCCCTGCTCGGACAGCCCGTGACCGGGATCTCGCCGTCTGACAGCGAGAACGTGCTGCCGGCGCTGCTGGGACAGTCGCAGGCCGGACGCGCGGCACTGGTGGAGCAGTCGGGCGCGCGGGTTGCCTTGCGGGAGGGTGCGTGGAAGTACATCCCGCCCAGCCAGGGGCCGCGGATCCAGGCGAACACCAACACCGAGCTGGGCAACGATCCCGAGCCGCAACTCTACGACTTGACCGGCGATCCCGGCGAGCGGAATAACCTCGCCGCGGCGCAGCCTGAACGAGTGCGCGCCATGGCGGCGACGCTCGACCGGCTGCGGCGGCGGCAGCAGCCGGCCGCCGCGCGGCGTCCGAACATCGTCATCGCGATCGCCGACGACTGGTCGTACCCCCACACCAGCAGTGATGGCGATCGCACCGTGCGCACGCCGGCGTTCGACCGCATCGCGCGGGAAGGGGCGCGGTTCACGCATGCGTTCGTCGCGTCCCCCTCGTGCACTCCATCGCGTGCCGCGCTGCTCGCGGGCCAGGCCGTCCACCGCCTGCAGGAAGGGGCCAATCTTCACGGGTTCCTGCCGAAAGCCATTCCGGTGCTTCCCGATCTGCTGGAAGAGGCCGGCTACGTCGTCGGCTTCAGCGGCAAGGGCTGGGGACCGGGGCGCTTCGAGCCCGGCGGCCGCGCGCGCAACCCCGCCGGTCCGCAGTTCAAGTCGTTCGACGACTTCATGGCGGCGCGTCCCGGAGATCGTCCCTTCAGCTTCTGGTTCGGCAGCAGCGATCCACACCGCCCGTACGAGGAGGGCAGCGGCGCGCGCGCCGGACTCGCGATCGATCGCGTCTCGGTTCCCGGCTACCTGCCCGACACGCCGATCGTCCGCGGCGATCTGCTCGACTACTACCTCGAAGTGCAGCGGTTCGATCGCGACGTGGCGCGCATGCTCGAGACGCTCGAGCGCGCCGGCGAGCTGGAGAACACGATCGTCATCGTCACCTCGGACAACGGCATGCCGTTCCCGCGAGCGAAGGCCAACGTCTACGACGGCGGCGCGCGCGTGCCGCTGGCCATTCGCTGGCCGGCGGTTGCGGCCCGCGGGACCGTCGTCGACGCGCTCGTCAGCCTCACCGATCTCGCGCCGACGCTCCTTGAAGCCGCCGGGCTGAAGCCGGTCGCGGCGATGACCGGCCGGACTCTTCTGCCTCTGCTCCGGGGGGATCCCCAGGGCGGTCGCGAGCAGGTGTTCATCGAGCGGGAGCGGCACGCAAACGTACGCCGCGGCGATCTGAGCTATCCGGTGCGCGCGATCAGGACGAAAGACTATCTTTACATCCGCAACTTTCGTCCCGACCGGTGGCCCGCCGGAGACCCCGAGCTCTATTTCGCCGTGGGACCGTTCGGCGACATCGACGGCGGCCCGGCCAAGACGCTGCTCCTGGACGCGCGGAGCGATCCCGCGATCGCGCGCTTCTTCAGCCTCGCGACGGCGAAGCGTCCAGCGGAGGAGCTGTACGACCTGCGCCGCGATCCGGACCAGATCACCAACCTTGCCGGAACGCCTTCTCATCGCGCGGAGCAGCGGCGGCTGCGCGATCGACTCGATCGCTGGCTGCGCGAGACCGGCGATCCGCGCGCCCGCGAGGACGACGACCGGTGGGATCGAATGCCGTACTACGGGCAGCCGGTGAAATAGACGCTGAAACGCGCCACGGCGGCGGCCACGAAGACCGCAGCGGCCACGAAGACGTTTGGTTTTGTCTTGGTGATTTGGTGACCCTCGTGCCGGCTGCCGTCGGCGCGTCTCGGTGAAGCTGGCAGCTGTTGGCGCGTCTCAGCGGCCCGCGCGCACGAGACGGAACCCCAGGTTCGACGTGCCGCTGCTGATCTCCGCCTTGCCGCGGCTGCCGACGAGATACCGCGCACAGTACTGATCGGTGCACAGGTACGATCCGCCGCGGACCACGCGCTTCGCCGCGCCGGGCTCGTTCGGATCGTAGCTGTCGGCCGGGCCCTGCGGGTCCGTCGCGGGCGCGCCGTTCTGCGGGCGGGACGCATACGTGTCGGGACGGTACCAGTCGGAACACCATTGCCACACGTTGCCGCCCATGTCGTACAACCCGAATCCGTTCGGCGGAAATGCCGTCACCGGCGACGTTCCCGCGAACCCGTCGTCGCCGCGATCGCGCTCGGGAAAACGTCCGTGCCAGATGTTCGCGACCGACTTGCCGCCCGGATGCAGCTCGTTGCCCCATGGGTACTTCTGCCGATCGAGTCCGCCTCGGGCGGCGAACTCGAATTCCGCTTCCGTCGGGAGCCGCTTGCCGGCCCACTTCGCATACGCGAGCACGTCTTCGAAGGCGACGTGGACGACGGGATGGCTGCTGCGATCTTTCACGCTGCTGCCGGGACCTTCGGGATGCTTCCAGCTTGCGCCCGGCGTGTATCGCCACCACTGGAGAGGATTGTCGAGCGGTACGGCCGAGCCCGTGGCGCGGAACACCGCGGAGCCTGGAACGAGCTGGGCCTGGGGCACGCCGGGGAAATCACGCGGATCGAGCGGCCGCTCTGCGATCGTGACGTAGCCGGTTTCGTTGACGAAGCGCGCGAACTGGAGGTTGGTCACGGGCGCGCGGTCCATCCAGAACCCCTCGACCGACACGAGATGCACCGGCAGCGCGTCGGGCATGCCGCACCCTTCGCATCCCATATAGAAGGTGCCGCCGGGAACCCAGACCATGCCTTCCGGCGCGGGGCCTGGGGCCGCGGTGGCGTTGACGCGGACTGCCGCGGTCTGTGCGGGATTGCCGGCCGCGGGCGCGCCGTGTCCGGCGTGCGGATCCGGCTTCCCGCGGCAGGCACCGATCACGCCCGGCAGTGTCATGAGCAGGGCGAACGCCGTGACGGCCGGTCCGCGTCTGATGCGTTCCCCCCGCGCCCGCTTTGCCGTTCGTGTGCACGCGGGGTGGTGTGGCGTCATCCTGCGCGACACGATATGTCCACGCTGCTCCCCGGTCAAATTCGTGGCCAGCAGTCACCGCTACGGCCGGCCGGTGCGTCTCGCGAGATAGCCATGGACGACGCCCGCGCTGACGTAGTTGCCGACGATGTCGCCGGCGGCGTTGGTGCCGAACGCCCGCGTGAGGGTGGCGGCCGGGTAGTCGATGGAGGTGTACTCCCCGTCCTGCAGCCGGAAGCCGTGCGTCCCGGCGGCATTGCGGTACACCCCGACGAGCGCTCCATCGGGCGCCACGTCCCAGACCGCGGTCAGATTGCTGCCGGGCACCCTGAACTTCGTGAACACACCGTTTTCGATGACATAGCCCCACGCCGCCCGCGGAGCGGGCTCGGTCATGTCGGTAAAGAGTCCCGCGATGATGCGCAGGTCGGGTGTCGCACCGTTGTTCATCGAGGCGTCCTGCTCGATCGCGCCCGACGCCGTGCCGCGCATCCACATCCCGTACATGGACATCATCATGTCGGTCCCGTGATAGCAGCCCAGGATGGTTCCGTCCGGCAGGAGCCGCTGCGGGATCGTGTTGATCTGCCCTGGAAAATCGATGTACTCCAGCCTGCCGTCGCGGCGGAGCAGGTAACCATGGATGTTTGCCGCAGGCTCGCCCGGCAGCCAATAGCCGCCGACGATGTCGCCTGCCGGGTTGATCCCGCGCGCATCGGTTCCCGCCGCGCCCGGCACGTCGATCGACGTGAACTCGCCGTCGCGCAGAACGAGCCCGTGCGACGTGCCGGACTTGTCGACGTAGCTCCCGACGATGTCCCCTCGCGCGTTGATTCCGGAAAGCGACGTTCCGGTCGCCTCGGGGTAGTCGATCGACACATAGGAGTAGGACCGTTCGGCGGCGGTGGTCGTGGAGCCGACGGAACTGTAAATGCACGCGCTCGCAAACAGCGCTGCGACGACGACTTGTCGAACGTGACCTCTCATCAGGAGCCTCCGGAAATCTGCGCCACACGCGCGGTGGTTTCGCCTCACTGACTAACGCGCAGACCGCCGGCGAATCACCTCATCGCCGCGTATGTCCTGTTCTGAGGACGCAGCCAGTCGGTGGGCTCTGATCGAGAGGAGCGATGGCGGCGCGAGGCGCTCGAGACCCGCGTGCCGCTCGTGTCTGAGAATGTGCGTCGAATTCAGCGCGGAGCGGGCATGTCGATCCGGGCCGGAGCGATCTGGGCCGGGATGAACTGTCGGTCGACCAGGCGCCTGACGTCGAGCCGCCGCTCGAGGATACCGGCCTCGAGCGCCATGTCGGCGATCGCCTGCATTTCCCGGTCCCCCGGCGTGAGCATCCGATAGCTGACTCGATCCGGAGGCTGCGTCAGCACGTAACGAAGGAGGGACTCGTCCTGCCGGAAGTACGGCGCGACCAGGCGCGCCGCGTCGAGGCGATGCGTGTCGGCCCACTCGCCGCTCTCGGCGATGCCGCGAACCAGGTCGCGGACGACGGCCGGCCGCCGGGCGACGAGGCGATCGGTCACCACGAGCACGCACGAGATGAAGTTGGGCCAAATGTCCTTGGCGTGATAGAGCACCCGTCCCGAGCCGTCGAGCTCGGCGCGCGCCGGGTGCGGCTCGCCGACGAAGTACGCGTCGATCGCCTTGCTGGCGAGTGCGCCCGGCATGTCGGGCGGCGGCAGTTCCACGAACCGGATCGTCGCCGGGTCGACCCCTTCGTCCTTCATCAGCTTGCGAATCACCAGGTACTGGTTGCTGTACTTGCTGGGGATCGCGACGGTCCGGCCCGCGAGGTCTTTCAGCGTCCGGGCCGGCAGGTCCTTGCGGACGATGACGGTGGATCCGTCGCGGTGTCCGAGATAGGCGATCCTTACGTTGACACCCTGCTCACGCAGTTTCATCGCGAGCGGCGCGATCATGAACGTCGCGTCGATCCGTCCACCCTTGAGCGTCTCGACGACGGTCGGAAAGTCGGTGAACCGCTGCGAGTCAAAACGCGTGGACCGGCTCGTCTTCGAGGCGAAGTCGGTGACCGGGCAGGTGAGGTGACAGGTGACGGGCAGGAATCCGACGGTCAGTGTCTCGCGCGCCCCGTCGCCGGATCCCGGGGGCGGCGTGATCGGGGAGCGCTGCCACGGTTGCAGCCGCAGCACGGCGAGGACCGCGACGAAGACCACGGCCCCCGCGGTCCAGCGCACGAACGGTGAACCCATTCGGGTCATGCTCTTCTCCCTTGTCCGGAATCGACGTCCGATTCGAGGCCCAGCCGGGTCAGGATCCGATGCACCGCCCGCACGACCTCGAGGCTCGTCGGATCCCGCGGCCGCGCCACGGCAAGCCGGACTTCGTCGCGCACGCGCGCCGGGCGTTCCGACAGGACCAGCACGCGGTCCGCGAGCTGGGCGGCCTCTTCGATATCGTGCGTCACCAGCACCACCGTCCGCGGCTGCTCGCGCAGGATCCGCGCCAGCTCACGGCGCATTCTGAGGCGCGTCAGGTAGTCGAGCGACGAGAACGGCTCGTCCATCAGCAGCAGCGGCGTTTCCCCGCCCAGCGCGCGCGCCAGCTCAACCCGTTGCCGCATGCCGCCCGACAGCTGATGCGGATACGTCCGGTCGAATACGGGAAGCCCGATCAAGTCGAGCAACGCGCGCGTGCGACGGTCCTGCTCGATCCGATCCGGCACCTGGCGGAGTCCGAGCCGGATGTTCTCCTCCACGGTCAGCCACGGGAACAGGCCGTCGTGCTGGAACACCATGCGGAGGCGGGCGGGCCGGTGCACGCGCCCGCTGCCCGGCGACAGCCAGCCCGAGCACACGTTCAACAGCGTGGTCTTTCCGCAACCGGACGGACCGACCAGGGCGACGAATTCCCCTTCCCGTACCTCGAGATCGATCCCGGCGAGGACCTCCACGGCGCCGAAGTTCACCGTCACCTGTTCCAGGCGGAGGAGGGGCCCGGACGTCATCGTTCGTACCCCCATCGAACGCTCGGAATGCGCGTCAACTGCATGAGCAGGCGGTCCAGCGCGGCGCCGATGACGCCGATCGCCAGCATCGCCGCGGCCAGCAGATCGATGCGCAGGCCGTTCCGCGCGTCCCACACCGCGAAGCCCAGACCGTCGCGTCCGGCGATCATCTCAGCCGCGACCACCACGAGCCACGACAGGCCGGCGGCGACGCGCAGGGCCGTGATGACCTGTGGCGCGATTGCCGGCAGCGTCACGCCGGTGAGCAGCGCCGGCCCGTCGATGCCGAGATCGCGCGCGACGCGGAAGAAGACGCTGGGAATGTTCGCGACCGCCGCCGCCGTCGACAGCACGATCGGAAAGAACGCCGCCATGAAGATCAGGAAGATCGCCGGCGCATCGCCGATACCGAGCCAGAGAATCGCGAACGGAATCCACGCCAGGGGCGACAGGCTTCTGAAGAAGTTGACCAGCGGGAGAAACGCGGCACGCGCGCGCGCCGAGTGCCCGAGCAGGAGGCCCGCGGGCACGCCGAGCAGCACGGCGAGCATGAACCCGGCCGAGACGCGGAACAGCGACGCCACCGCATCGATCACCAGCCGCCCGCTCGACAGCTCGAACCACACGCCGCGCGCCACGTCCCAGGGGTGCGGAAAGAGGGACGGGGGAAAGACCTGCGCCCACGCCACGCCGGCCCACACGACGACGAGCGCGAGCGGCGCGACGACAGGCCACAGCAGCGTTGTCCGTGGCGCGGGCGGAGCCATGGCTGTGTCGCGCGGGTCAGCGGGCCAGCAGCTTCGCCAGCTTCGCCTCGATCCGCTTCTGATTGCGCAGCACCTCATCGAGCTTCCGCTGGTTGCGGAGGATCGCCGCCTGGTTGCGCAGAATCCGCGCCTGATTCGCCAGCACTTGACGCTCGCTCATGACTCCTCCTTCCCTGCGGGTGGATCGGGGGCCGCCGCAAGATGCGCGAGTATACTCCCGCGCATGTCACCCCCGCGGCTCGCGCTGGCGGCCTTTGCGCTGACGTGCAGCCTAGCCGCCGTCGCCCCGTCGGCCGCGCCGCCGCCGGTGGCGGAGCTGTGGCGTCAGGTCGAAGTGATCCGCACCGCGCACGGCGTGCCCCACATCCGCGCCGAGAACCTGCGCGCCGCCGGGTACGCGCTCGCGTGGGTGATGTCGGAGGACTACGGATCGCGCACGGGGCTGCGCCTGCTCGGCGCCCGCGGCGAGCTGTCCCGCTTCGAAGGGCGGGCGCGGCTCGACGGCGACGTCGAGAACCTGCAGGCGCGGGCCCGCGCGATCGAGACCTATCACCTGCTCGATCAGGAGACGCGTGACATCTACGACGGCTTCGCCGCCGGCGTGAACCGCTACGTCGCGCTGCACCCGGCGCAGTTCCCGGGCGGCATGCCCGCCGACTTCTCCGGCTACGACGTCGCCACGCTGCACATCGGCGACGGTCCGCCGCCCGCGCGCGTGCGCAGATTCCTCGCGGCGATGAACGTGCTCCCGACGGCGACGGCCGCCGAAACGGATGCCGTCGAGGAAGATGCGGCGCGCAGCGAAGACGGATCGAACGCGTGGGCGCTCGCGCCGAGCCGGACGAAATCGGGGAAGGCGATGCTGCTGCGCAACCCGCACCTGGCGTGGACCGCCGGCTACTACGAAGCGCACGTGACCGTGCCCGGGGTGGTCGATTTCTACGGCGACTTCCGGATCGGGGGGCCGCTGATCGTGATCGGCGGGTTCAACCGTCATCTCGGCTGGGCGACGACCAACAGCAACAGCGGCGATCTCACCGAGTTCTACGCCCTCGATCGCGATCCCGATGCGGCGGATCGCTATCTGCTCGACGGCGCGTCGCTGCCGCTGCGGCGTGAGTCGTACACGGTTCAGTACAAAGACGGCGAGACGCTGCGGGCCGAGACGCGGGAGCTGTGGTCGACCCCCTTCGGCCGCGTCGTCCATCTCGCGCCGCGGACGATCTTCCTCGCCCGCACCGCCGGGGACGGCGAGTTCCGCGCCGGCGAGCAGTTCCTGCGCATGATGCGCGCCGCGTCGTTCGCGCAGTGGAAGGACGCCATGACCCTGCGGGCGCTGGTGACGCAGAACTACACCTATGCGGACCGTGCCGGCAACATCTTCAATCTATGGAACGCGGCGCTGCCGCTGCTGCCGCATCCGCCGGGGAACGACGCGGCGACGGCGGTGCGCGAGATGCGCGACATGTGGACCCGCTACATTCCGTTCGCCGCGCTGCCGCAGGTGCGCAACCCGCCGCGCGGGTACGTGCACAACGAGAACGATTCGCCGCATTTCGCCAACGTGCACCGGCGGCTGAACCTGGTGAACGCGTATCCGAACATGGAGCCGCCGTCGCTCCGGCTCCGGAGTCAGCACGCGATTCAACTCGTCGGCGGCACCCGCAAGTTCAGCCTCGAGGACGTGGTCCGCGCGAAGCACAGCTACCGCATGCTGCTCGCCGATCGCGTCAAGCGCGATCTGATCGCGGCGGTGCGCGCCACCAGGCCGTCCGGCGACGTCGCGTCCGCGATCGCGCTGCTGCGCCGCTGGAACAACACCGCCGCGCCGGCGAGCCGCGGCGCGACGCTGTTCGAGATCTGGTTCCTGCGCTACGCGCAAGGGCGGCCGCCGCAGGAGATCTTCGCGCAGCCCTGGACGGAGTCCGATCCGCTGCGCACGCCGCGCGGACTGGCGGACGCGGCGCGCGCCGCCGAGGCGTTCAGCTGGGCGGTCGAGGAGACCGCGCGGCGGCACGGCCGGTGGGACGTCGCGTGGGGAGAGGTGCATCGCGTCCGTCGCGGCCCGGTGGACGTGCCGGTCGGCGGCTGCTCAGGCGTGATGGGCTGCTTCCGCGTCCTCACGTTCGCGCGCGATCCCGACGGCAAGCTCTCCGCCAACAGCGGGGACGGCTGGGTCCTCGCCGTGGAGTTCGCCGACGTGCCGCGGGCGTATTCGGTGCTCGCCTACGGCCAGAGCCCGGACCCCGCGTCGCCGTGGCACGCGGATCAGGCGGCGATGTTCGCGCGCGGCGAGATGAAGCGGGTGGCCTTCACCCGTCGCGCCGTGGACGCGGGCGCGGTCGCGCGCTATCGTCCCGGACGGACCCCGGAATGACGGCCTCGGACCTCGGGCTGCGCGAGACGCTGCAGGGGGCGCTCGTCATGGCGCCGATGACCAAGGGATCCAACCTGCCTTACCGGCAGTTGTGCCAGGAACTCGGCGCGCGCGTCACGATGAGCGAGATGGCGGTCGCGCGCCGGCTGCGGCAGAAGCGCCGCAGCGAGTTCGCGCTGATCCGCCGCGCTCCGGCCGAGCGGTTCTTCGGCGTCCAGCTCGCCGGCAACAATCCCGACGAGATGGCCTGGGCCGCCGCGCTCGCCGAATCCCGCGGCGCGGATCTGATCGACGTGAACCTCGGCTGCCCGATCGACTACTTCACCAGCAAGGGGCTCGGCGCCGCGCTCGCGCGCGAGCCGCGGCGCGTCCGGCGCATCGTCGAGGCGATGAAGCGGGCGGTGGCGCACGCGCCGGTCACGGTGAAGATTCGTCTCGGCTGGAACGACGAGCATCGCAATTATCTCGAGGTCGCGCGCGCGGCCGTCGAGGGCGGCGCCGACGCCGTGTCCGTGCACGGCCGTACGCGCGCCGCGCGCTACACCAGTTCGGCGGACTGGACCGCGATTGGCGAAATCGCCGCGGCGCTGCCGGTGCCGGTCATCGGCAACGGCGACCTCCTGTTCCGGCACGAGATCGATGCCGGGCTCGCCACCGGCTGCACCGCGGTGATGTCGGCGCGCGGCGCGCTGATCAAACCCTGGTTGTTCCGGGAAGCGACGGAAGGCGATCTCGACCCTTCCGCCGAGGATCGCGTCGCTCTCTATCGCCGCTACGTGACGCTCGCGAAGGCGCACTGGGGCGCCGACGATCACGGCCTCGCCCGGGTCCGCGAGTTCCTGCTGTGGCATCTCGGGTTCTGGTGCCGCTATGCGCCGCGCCGCGCGGACGGCAGCTACCCGGCGATGCAGCGGCGCGAGTCGTGGACGCCGCGGTCGCCGCTCGAGGCGCTTCTCGCCCGCGCCGACGCCGCGGCGCACGCGTTCCTCGCCGACCGGCTGATCGCGGACGAGGCGATCGCACCGGCGGCCGCTCCGGAGCCGTCCGTCCCACAGGAGATCGACGACGACAAGGCCGAGGCCGGTTGAACCCTCCGCCTTTGCCTCGCGGTCGGCATCCGGGCTATCGTCACGGTTGCATGACTATCACAGCTCTCCTCAATCGTGGACTGGTCGCGGCGCTCGCCGCGATGATCACCGTGGCGGTCTCCGCGCAGGCGCCTGCGCCGGCCCCTGCGCAGCAGAAGCCCTTCGAGCCCTCCGTCGGCCAGGCCGGCAAGGATGTCGTCTGGGTGCCGACCGCGGACGTGCTCGTGGCCAAGATGCTCGACATGGCCAAGCTGACGCCGCAGGACTATCTCATCGATCTCGGATCGGGCGACGGCCGCACCGTCATCGCCGCGGCGAAGCGCGGCGCGACGGCGATGGGCATCGAGTACAACCCCGACATGGTCGAGCTGTCGAAGAAGAACGCCGCCGCCGCCGGCGTCGCCGGCAAGGCGACCTTCGTCAAGGCGGACATCTTCGAGTCCGACTACTCCAAGGCGACGGTGCTGACCCTGTTCCTGCTGCCGCAGCTCAATCTGAAGCTCCGCCCGACGATCCTCGACATGAAGCCCGGCACGCGGGTGGTGTCGAACAGCTTCAACATGGAGGACTGGGAGCCGGACGATACGGCGCGCGTGGAAACCGAATGCACCAGCTGGTGCACCGCGTACCTGTGGATCGTGCCCGCCAAGGTCGACGGGACGTGGACCTCGCCGAACGGCAATCTGACACTGAAGCAGAACTTCCAGATGGTGACCGGGACGCTCGGATCGAACGCGATCAGCAACGGCCGGCTGCGAGGCACGGAACTGACGTTTACCGCCGGGAACACGAAATACGTGGGTCAGGTGAACGGCAACACGATCAAGGGGACCGCAGGGTCCGCCGCCTGGAGCGCCACGAAGAAGTAGAAGCGGGCAGTCCGCGCTCGGCCACCGCGCGCCGTCACCGTCGGGAGGAGGGGTGACGGATGCCGGCGGCGATGGCCGATGCTGTAATAACGAAGCGGCCGGCCGGACCGAACATCGAGCCGGGGGTGCTGAGAATGGCATGTGGGCGCCGCGCAGCTCTCAGAAGCACGAGATCTTGCCCTTGCTCTGGCCTGGTCCGCCGATCTCGCCGACCACGCCGGGCCAGTTGTCGCGCCCCGGCCGATCCGTGTTGGCCACACAGACCCTCGACGGCTGCCGCCCGTCGGCCGGCACGATCACCGGATTCGTCGGGTACTCGAAGATGTGGCTGTTGCCTTCGACCGTGTCGGCGCTGCTCCGCAGCAGCAGCGAGTTGACGGGATTGCGAAACAGTTCCGTCACCTCGCCGCGCAGCCCGACCCTTACCAGCGCCTGCCTGGAATTCGCGGCAACGAGGAGCGATCCGTCCGTGTGCGCCCACAGGCCGTCGGCCCCTTCGAGCCTGGGATGCGCGACGAACAGCAGGCCGTCGCACAGCGTGTCCTCCTGGAGCGTCGGATCGCAGCCGGTCTGTCCCGCCTCCAGGTCGCCGCGTTCATCGAGCGACACGGCCCAGATTGCGCCTCGCGCCGTGTCGGCGATGTACAACGTCGTCGAGGGAGGAGTTCCCAGCCCGACCTCGTGTACCGCCGCGTTGTAGCGTGCGACCGCGGCGATCCCGTTTGCGACCGCGCGCACTTCGCCCTGAGGTCCTGCAGGCACGTTGATGATCTGCCGTCCGATGCCGGAGGCAGTGGGCACCGTGAGCTTCCCGCCGAGCGTGGTTCCGTTGTAGACCGGAGGGACGCGGAACATTTCCTGGACGGTGCCGGTGGCGGCGCTGCGCTTGTAGACGCGGCCGAATCCGCGCAGTCCGTCGGTAATCCAGAGATTGCCGTGGGAGTCGAAGGCGATTCCGTTCGCGCCCGGAACATCGGACGCGTACGTCGTCGCCTGCCCCGTCGCCGGATCCATTTCGAAGACCCAGCCGCTGGAGCCCGTCCCTTGATCGGAGATGTAGAGAAGTCCGTGGCGGAACTCCAGTCCCCTTGGTAAGCAGGCGCCTGAGGGCCTCGGCACGACGCCAACGACCGACACCGCACCGGCCGCGGTGATGCGGCGCACGAAGCATTCGCCGGAAAGATCGGCCGCTTCCGCGGTGTACAGGAGTCCTGTCTCCGGATCCACCGTGAGTCCCTCCGAGTCGAGCGGGAGGGTGACAAGCGTCGTTGGCGCGCCAACCGTCGCGGGAGCACCTTGCGGACTGGATGCCGGCAGCGTTGAGCCCAGGACGACCACGAATAGAGCAGACAGGCGGCCCATCGTCATTTTCCTGATCCTTTCAGAGGAGAGATGTCTCTTCTGGATCGCGCAGGAGTGGGTCGCCTGAGGTCATCGCCAACGAAACTTTTCCCATCTCGCCCCACCGCCATGCGCGGCTGCTGGATGGGCCGCGGCCGTTGAACGCCAGCTAAGCGACTGTCTTATAGGCGCTTACGGTCGTCGAGGAAGCGGCCGCACGGACGCGACCGCCCGGAGCCGGCATCGCCGGGACGCAGCGGCGTATGCGCTTCGTCATATGCGCCCCCGCCGACTTGGGGCATAAGTCAGCGGGAGGCACCATGAGTTCGGCCTCGTACGGTCTCTTCCTCACGGGCCCGCGGACGCTCGAACTGCGCGACCTGCCCCTGCCGCCGCTCGAGACCGGGGAAGCCCGCGTGCGCGTCGCCGGCTGCGGCCTCTGTCATACCGACATCGGCTTCTATTCGGGAGCCGTCCGCACCAAGCATGATCTGCCGCTCGTGCTCGGACACGAGATCGCCGGCGTCGTCGACGACGTCGCCGGTGGGCCGAAGGAGCTGATCGGCCGCCAGGTCCTCGTTCCCGCGGTGATGCCGTGCGGCGCGTGCGACGTCTGCCGGGCGGGGCGCCCGCTCGCCTGTCAACGTCAGCTCATGCCGGGCAACGACATGCCCGGCGGGTTCGCGACGCACGTCGTCGTGCCGGCGAACCGGTTGGTGCCGCTGCCCGATGACCTTGGCGATCATTCGCTCGCGTCGTTATCCGTCATCGCGGATGCGGTGACGACTCCGTACCAGGCCATTCAGCGCGCGTGCGTGAACACCGGCGACCTCGTCGTCGTCATCGGCGTCGGCGGGATCGGGACGTACGGCGTGCAGATCGCGCGGGCGTGCGGCGCGGCCGTCGCGGCGGTCGACGTCGACGGCGAGAAGCTGGCGCGCGCCTCGGCGCTCGGCGCCGGCTGGACGTTCAACGCCGCCGAAACGGACGGACGCGCCATCAAGAAAACGCTGCTCGCCGAGAGCGGCGTGTGCACCGCACGGTGGCGCATTCTCGAGATGAGCGGAACCGCGGCCGGCCAGGAGCTCGCCTGGGCGCTGTTGGTTCCCGGCGGCACGCTCGGAATCGTCGGGTTCACGATGGACAAGGTATCGATTCGCCTGTCGAACCTGATGGCGCTCGACGCCACGGCGTTCGGCAACTGGGGCTGCGCGCCGCAGCACTACCCGGCCGTCGCGGACCTCGTGCTGTCCGGACAGGTGCAGGTTGCGCCCTTCGTCGAACTGCACGCACTGAAAGATGGACCGGCGCTCTTCGCCGAGCCGCACCGCGGCAAGCGGCCCGTGCTCGTTCCGTAATCGTCTGCACACCTGGAGTCAGGCACATGCTGCTGAAATCGCACCGCCTCGTCGATCGGGTCGAGTACCGCCACATCCTTTACGAACGCCACCCGGTGCGTGACGTCGACGGCGGTCCCGTGCCGGATCTGTTCAACGCGTGGATCTCGCTGAACAACCCCGCAGAGCTGAACAGCTACACCACCGACGCCGTCGCGGAGGTGATCCTGGCGTTTCGTGAAGCGTCGACGGACCGCGGCGTCGTGGCGGTGGTGTTCACGGGCGCCGGCAACCGCGCGTTCTGCACCGGCGGAAACACGCGCGAGTACGCCGAGTACTACGCGGGCCGTCCGCAGGAGTACCGCCAGTACATGCGGCTGTTCAACGACATGGTCACCGGCATCCTGACGTGCGACAAACCGGTGATCAACCGCGTCAACGGGCTGAGAATCGGCGGCGGCCAGGAAATCGGCATGGCCTGCGATTTCTCGATCGCGTCGGACCTCGCGCGCTTCGGACAGGCGGGCCCGCGCCACGGCTCGGCACCCGACGGAGGATCCACCGACTTCCTGCACCTGTTCGTGGGGATGGCTCACGCGATGGAGAGCTGCACGCTCTGCGAGCACTGGTCCGCGTACAAGGCTCATCGTCTCGGGCTGCTGAACGGCGTCGTGCGGGTGCTGAAGAGCGACGGCCGGTTCATTCCGAATCCCGGGGTCGTGACCGATCGCTGGATCGACGACACGGGCGCGCTGGTGTACGGCGACTTCAAGACCGGCGAGGAGCTCGAGGCGGCAAAACAACTGACGCTGCGATCGGAAATCGATCTGGCGCCGCTCGACGCGGCCGTCGAGGCGCTCGCGACGAAGCTGCTCTACACGATGCCGGACTGCCTGACGAAGACCATCGAGAGCGTGCGGAAGAAAAAGCTCGAGCACTGGCAGCGGAATGCCGAGACCAACCGCGCCTGGCTCGCGCTCAACATGATGACGGAGGCCAGGGCCGGATTCCGCGCGTTCAACGAGGGACCGAAAGACCGGCGCGAGGTCGATTTCATCGAGCTCCGGCGGCGGCTCGCGCAAGGCGCGACGTGGGATGACGAGCTGTTCAACGCCATTCACCCGGTCCACGCGGGTGCAGGACGAGCGCGATGAGCGGCCTCCGCGTCGAGCCGGCGCACGGCGGCGCTCTGCTTCGTCTGATCCTCGATCGGCCGAAGGGCAATGTCGTCACGATGGACGTGATCGGCGAACTGCGCGCGGCGCTTGCGTCCATGGCGCCCGGCACGGGGATCAAGCTGGTTACGCTGGAGGCGGCCGGACCGAATTTCAGCTACGGCGCCAGCGTCGAAGAGCACGTCGCCGAACGCATCGCGGGCGTGCTGGCCGAGCTGAACGGCGCGGTGCTGGATCTGCTGCGGACGCCGGCGCCAACGCTCGCGGTGGTCCGGGGCCGCTGTCTGGGCGGAGGCTTCGAGCTGGTTCTCGCGTGCGACATGGTGTTTGCCTCCGAGGACGCGGTGCTCGGCGTGCCGGAGGTGGGGCTCGGAGTGTTCCCGCCGGCCGCCGCGGCGCTCCTGCCGCTGCGCGTCGGCGCGTCCCGGGCCGCGCGCGCGGTGCTCGGCGGCGAATCGCTTTCGGCCGCCTGGTGGCAGGCGGCGGGACTCGTCGATCGCGTGGCGCCGTCAGACCGCCTGGACGCGGAAGCGGCCGGGTGGTTCGCGCAGCAACTGGCGCCGAAGTCCGCCGCCGCGCTCGCGCACGCCGCCGAAGCGAGCCGGGCCGGCATGCTTCGCGTGCTTCCTGAGCTTCTCGCCGGTCTCGAGACCCAGTACCTGGATCGCTTGATGCGGACGCACGACGCCTCCGAGGGCATCGCCGCCTTCATGGAGCGCCGGCAGCCGCACTGGAAAGACGCATGACCGCCGTACTCGACGACTGGCGCGAGCGTTCGGTGGACGACGTCATCGCGATGGCGAAGGACGTGCTGGAGGATCCGGACTTTCCAACCGTCGCGCGCTGGCGCGAGGCAGGCGGCAAGGTACTCGGCCACTTCCAGGTGTACTTCCCCGAGGAACTCGCCCACGCGGCGGGGCTCCTGCCCGTCAAGGTGCACGGTGCGGCCGTCGAGGGGCGCGACGCGGAGGCGCGGTTCGGTTCCTATCTCTGCTCGATCGTCAAGAGCTCGCTGGAGCTCGCGCTCTCGAACCGGCTCGAGCTGGACCTGTTCGTCAGCCATCCCATCTGCGACGTGGCCCGGAACCTCGCGGCGATCTGGGAGCGCAGCGTCCCGTACCCGTGCCGGATCCTGTACCTGCCGCAGAACGCCAACTCGACTTACGCCGCGAGTTACCTGCGCGACGAGTACGCGCGGATCCTCGAACTGATCGAAGAGACGGCAGGACGCCGGGTAGGGGACGACGACCTCCGTGCCTCCATCGCCGTGTTCAATGACAACCGGCGACTGCTGCGGCGGCTGTACGAGATCCGGCGTGAGACACCGTGGTTGCTGCCCGTCGACGACGCCTATGCGCTGACGGCGGTCGGCGGCAGGATCCCTCGCGAAGAGCACAACGCGCTGCTGGCGAGCGTCCTGCCGCGGATCGCGGCGCGCGTCGTCAAGCCGCAGGACCGGATCCGGGTTGTATTCGAAGGCGGGTTCTGCGAGCAGCCGCCCATCGAGCTGCTGCGCGCGATCGGCCAGTCGTGCTACGTCGTGGACGACGATCTGCTCATCGGCCTCCGCTGGATCGTGGAGGACGTGGACGCGTCCGGGGACCCGCTGCTGAACCTCGCGACCGCATACCTCGAACGGTCCACCTACAGCCCGGTGCAGCACGACCTGCGAAAGCCGAAAGAGAAGATGCTGCTGGCGAGGATACGCGCGTCGCGCGCCGACGCCGCGATCATCACGGCGGCGAAGATGTGCGAGCCGGGCCTCGACGAGCAGGTCGCCTACGTGCACGCCCTCGACGACGCGGGCATCCCGTATTTCGTCGGCGAGTTCGAAGAGAAGATGACGAGTTTCGATCACTTCCAGATTCAGCTCGAGACCTTCGTCGAGAACGTGCTGTTCACTTGAGAATGCAGCCAGTCCGGGAGCGCACATGAATTCGCCCGCGATCGTCGGACGGGGAGTCACCGAAGGGGCCAGGATGTTCCGGGAGTGGTTCGCGTCGCTGACCGAGGCGCCGCAGCGCGGCCGGCCCGCTGCGTACGTCTTCGTCATGGGCAGCTTCAACGAGCTGCTTCTCGCCTTCGACATGGCGCCGGTGTTCCCCGAGATCAACTCGCTGCAGATGGCCGTGCGCCGGGTCGCTCACGAGTATCTCAACGAGGCCGAAGACTACGGCTACTCGCCGGACATCTGCGGCTACGTCAAGGCCGACGTCGCCCTCCAGCTTCGCAAAGGGCGGCATCCCATGGGCGTGATCCCGAAGCCGGATGTCGCCATCCTGACGAACGCGTGCAACACCTACTTGAAATGGGGAGAGATCTGGGAGCGCATGCACGGGACGCCGGTCGTCACGGTGGACATCCCGGGCTCCCGCGCGTCCGGGCGTCAGACATGGCCTGGCGATCCCGACTTCGAGCGCGATCGGATCTACGTCGAACGGCAGATACGCGAGCTCATCGCCGTGCTGGAGCGTGTCGCGAAGAAGAAGTTCGACGTCGATCGGCTGCGCGAGACGATGGGACACGCCAACGCGATGTCGCGCTCGTTCAAGCAGCTGATCGAGTTGAATCGCAGCACCCCGGCCGTCTTCAACGCGGTTTCCGAGGGTACCGTCTACCTCGGCGTGGCCAACGGCTTTCGCGGCACGGCCGCCGGCGCCGCGTACTTCCGCGACCTGGTCGAGGAGATGTCTTACAAGGCCGCGAACGGGCTCGGCACCATCAACGAGGAGAAGCATCGGCTGGTGTTCGTCGGCGTGCCGTGCTACCCGATCTTCCGCCGCTTCAACGAGCTGTTCTCCGAGTGGGGCGGCGCCTTCGTCAGCTCGACGTATCTCTGGTTTGCGTCCGGCGGCGCCGGGCTCGGCTGGCAGTACGACCTCTCGCGTCCGATCGAGAGCCTCGCCGAAGGCGCGCTGATCGGTGTGAGGCACGCGATGGACTGCATGTTCTTCCAGGATCGCGCGCTGATCGACCTGATCGATCCCTATCGCGTCGACGGCGTGGTGTTCCACGGCATCAAGAGCTGCCGGACGACGTCCACGGGCCTGTCGGATACCCGGCGCGTTCTCGGCGAGCGCCGCGACATCCCGAGCCTGCTCCTCGAGTCGGACATGATGGACCGGCGCGTCGTGTCCGAGGCGCAGATGAAGAACCGCGTGGATGCGTTCTTCGAAGGGCTTGCGTCGCGCAAGCTCGCCAGGACATCCGCGTAGGAAAGGGGGATCAGATGGCGTACGCGGCGGGGGTCGACGTCGGATCGACGCAGACCAAGGCCGTCATCATCAGCGAGCGGGGGCGTCTCGTCGGGCGTGCGCTCATCGACACGGGTGCCAGCGTCGTCCGCGCCGCGGAGCACGCCTACGAGCAGGCCCTCGCCGACGCCGGCCTGGAAGAACGCGAAGTCGGCTGCATCGTCGGCACCGGATACGGGCGATACCGGGTCACCTTCGGCGACACGCAGGTCACGGAGATCAGCTGTCACGGGCGCGGCGCCGTCTACCTGTTTCCGGGCACGCGCACGGTGGTCGACATGGGCGGCCAGGACACCAAGGCGATCCGCGTCAAGGCGAACGGCGAGATCGCGGACTTCTGCATGAACGACAAGTGCGCGGCCGGGACCGGACGGTTCCTCGGTGCGGCGGCGGCCGCCCTCGAGATCCCGATCGACGAGCTTGGACCGACGGCCCTGCGCGCCGAACGGCCGGTGAAGATCACGACCACGTGCACCGTGTTTGCCGAGTCGGAAGTCCTGTCGTGGGTGGCCAAGGGGAAGAAGATCGAGGACATCCTGCTCGGCGTCCACCAGTCGATCGTGTCGCGCTCGCTCGGGTTGATGCGGCGCGTCGGCATCGAACGCGAAGTGACCTTCACCGGCGGCGTCACCAGGAACATCGGCATGGTGAAGGCGCTCGAGACGGCGCTCGGGTACCCGGTGAATGTCAGCGACGACTCCCCCTACATGGGCGCGCTCGGCGCCGCGCTCTTCGCCCTGGAGCGAATCTCCGCGGCAGCGTCCGCCGCAGGGCCGGTGAAGGAGAGGCCATGAGTCTCACCGCGGGCATCGACGTCGGATCGACGTACACCAAGGGGGTTCTCCTCGACGGCGACGGAGCGATCGTCGGCCGGGCCATCGGCCGCTCCGGCTTCCGGCTGACGGAGGTCGCCAGACGGATTTTCGAGGAAGCACTCGCGGATGCGGGCGTCGGCGAGGGTCAGGTGCAGTATGTCGTCACCACTGGATTCGGTCGTTTCCTGGTGCCGTTTCGCGACGTGCAGGTGACCGACCTGACCGCCGCCGCGCGCGGCGCCGCCTGGTTCTTCCCGGGGACGCGCACCGTGCTCGACATCGGCGGCCAGACGATGAAGGCCAGCCGCCTGGACGACGCGTGCAAAGTGCGGTCGTTCCGGCTGAACGACAAGTGCGCGGCCGGGACGGGCGCGTTTCTCGAGAAGACCGCCCGCTACATGGGGTACTCGACGGAGCAGATCGGCCAGCTGGCCGAGATGTCGCGCGAAGCCGTGCCGATCTCGGGCGTCTGCGCCGTGTTTGCCGAATCCGAGGTGATCAATCATCTCTCGCAGGGCACCTCGCCGTCCGACATCATGCAGGGGGCGATCGTGTCGCTGGTGGACCGGTCGGTGCAGTTGATGAAGCGCGTGCAGATGCAGCCCGAGTTCACCCTGACGGGCGGCATCCTGCGCTTCCGGTCGATGGGTCGCTTGATGCGCGAACGCCTGGGCGCGTCCGTCAACATTCCGCCGCCGGACGACGTCCAGTTCGTCGGCGCCATCGGCGCGGCGGTGCTCGGGCAGCGGCGCTTGAGCACGCGCGCCGAACAGCGGCTGGCGGACAGCGCGCGGGTGAGCGGATAGTGCCGCTCGCGGTCGATCTCGCGGGACGAATCGCCTGGGTGACCGGCGGGGCGTCGGGCATCGGGCTCGCCACCGCGCGGCAGTTGGCCGCGGCCGGCGCGCGGGTGGTTGCGCTCGATCGCGACCCCGCATCAGACCCGTCCGTCGAACGCAGCTGTATTCTCGACGTGCGGGATGCCGCGGCGGTCGAGTCCCTCGTCGACCGCCTGGATCGGGAACAACTCGGTGCCGACATCCTCGTCAACGCCGCCGGCATCACCCGCGACGGCGTCGTATGGAAACTCGCCGATCGCGAATGGGACGATGTCATCGACGTGAACTTGAGCGGGGCGTTCCGCATGGTGCGGGCGGCGGCGCGGGGAATGCGCGCACGGGGCCGCGGCGGCGCGATCGTCAACGTGGCGTCGATCAATGGCATTCGCGGAAAGTTCGGCCAGTCGAACTATGCGGCCTCGAAGGGGGGTCTCATCGCCTTCACGCGCGCAGTTGCCACGGACCTTGCGCGCGACCGCGTCCGGGTCAACGCGGTGGCGCCGGGCTTCACGGAAACGCCCATGACGGCAGCGCTGCCGCCGGAGATTGTCGAGCGCGCGAGGCGCGAGATTCTGCTCGGACGGCTGGCACGGCCGGACGACATCGCGTCGGCCATCGTGTTTCTCGCTTCCGATCTCGCCGCGTTCATCACCGGGCAGGTCCTGGTCGTGGACGGCGGGCAGACGGCTTGAGCGCCTCAGCCGCCGCGCGCGCTCGCTGCCGCCGGCATCATTCCCGAACGGGCCGGGATCTCGGATTCGGGCCCGATCATCACTCCGTTGGATAGCGAGGGCGGTCCGGCGTCCTGCTCGATCAAGGCCTGCACCTTCAGCGCGACCCGTCGGGCAAGCCCCTGACACCTGTTCACCGTGCCGCATTCGACGTACCTCGTCACTCCCGCAGCGGTCGAAAAGTCACACCGCGTGAGCACGCGGCACTGCGTACTGCCGAATTCGTCGGTGAACCAGCGCGCCAGGCGATGCCCGAGGTTCATCGTCCGGTTGAATGCGTTGTACTTGTCCGCGAACGCATCGCCGCCCATCGCCATCACGCCGATCATGCGCAGGACGCGAAGGCGGCTGTGTTCGATGGCGCCGCGTGCAGCGCCCAACGCCACGACGCCGGCGGTCAGCGCGCCGCAGGTGCCCCCGGAGAATACCGTGCCGCCGGCGAACCCCGACAGCGCGTCCGCCAGCGACCTGTCGGCGAGGCCCGTGACTGCGCGAGCGCAGTGAAAATCGTGCTCGGCGAAGTGCGCGTGAAGGCGCGCAAATGCCCGCCGGGCGTCCTCGGGAAGAACGGACGCCGCGTCCTGCGACGCGCTCTGCGCGTACGTCTCAGGGGCGTGACGGATCACGCCGACGCACCGCAGTGGCAGCCGATCGCGTCCGCGGATGTCACGGCAGAGGACGGTGCCGTGACTGGCGGCGAACCGCCGCAGCAGCTCGTGCCCCTTGTAGACAACGACGGGGAGGCCGCGATCGAGCGGATCGTGCGCGTGCCTCAGTCCGAGCAGCATCAGCGGAGCGGTGACGCCGCCGCACTCGTCACCGGTGTTCGCGATGCCGCCCGGCAGTCCCCCCGACGCTTTGACCAGCCAGGGGGCCTGGACGCCGGAGGCGTCCAACAGCGTCTGCATCACCGTCGGCGCGCAGTGTCCCATGCACGCGAGGTTCGCGAGAGTGCGGCGGCGCAGACGCGCCGCCGGCCCGGCGGCATCGACGAGCGGAATGATCGTCATGCGGTCCTGGTCAGGAACGGCTTCGCCACCAGGCTGGCGCCGATGACGAGCAGGAAGATGGCGATCAGCGGCGGATCGGAGCGCCACAACTGGCTCACCGCCGCCACGAACGCCGCGACGCCGATCGCCGTCGAGAAGCCGTTCACGGCGATGTGCTTGACGTATCTCACGACGTTGATGCCGATCAGGATGACGGCCACGCCGAGGAGCCACGTGCCCGACGGCACGACCTCCGTTGGCAGCAGCCAGACCGCGCCGGTCAGCATCAGCAGCAGGCCCCAGCCGATGTCGTTCAGCCAGCGGTCCAGGGGTGCGTTCGCAGGAGTCAGAGTGGTTTGCATGACGGCTGCCTTTCCGCGACGGTAGCCGGACGCGCGCTGCCGAAAATTTGCCGCGCACCCTGGAATTTCCCGCACGCTCCTGCAGCGCAGCGCCGAATCCACGCGCGCGTGCCGGCACCGTCGGCGATATCCTGGGGAGCAGCAGATTCCGTGCCTGGGCGTCCGCGGACGGCGGCGAGCGGCAGGCGGCGGTGCCGTTTGCCACCTAACGCGGCGAGTGGCACCATTGCACCGGCGCGAATAGACTTCGAAACCTCTGCAGCGAACCCACGGCCATGAACGAGTCGTCCGCGATTCGGCCGGAAGACCTCCTGGACTCTTGGAAAGACATCGCTGCGTACCTGAAACGGGATATCAGCACCGTTCAGCGGTGGGAACGCCGCGAGGGCATGCCGGTTCACCGCCATGTCCACGATGTACGGGGATCGGTGTATGCGTTCCGATCGGAGCTCGATGTCTGGCTGGACTCCCGCCGGCGTCGTTTGGAACAGGAGGTGGATCAGCCGACGGCTGAGACAGCTGAGTCTGTTGTGCCCGCCTTTCACCGGAGGCCTATCGGACGGTACTCGCTTCTGGCGGGCGCGATGATGGCTCTGGGGGCGGCAGCAACGTACCTTCTGCTTCCGGACCGCATCGCCCCGACGCGCCCGGTCAGCGTGCGATCGCTTGCCGTGCTCCCGCTGCAGAACCTGTCGGCCGATCCAGCTCAGGAATTCTTCGTTGATGGAATGACGGACGCACTGATCGGACGCCTTTCGAGAATCCCGGACATCCGCGTCATCTCGCGAACGTCCGCCATGCATTTCAAAGGCACGCGCTTACCGCTTCCGGAGATTGCGCGGGCGCTGCAGGTCGATGCCATCATCGAGGGGTCGGTCGTGCGTTCCGGCAGTCGATTGCGGATCAGCGTACAGCTAATCAGGGCGGCGACCGATGACCACCTCTGGTCCGGCAACTACGATCGCGAGCTTCGGGACGTGCTGAACCTGCAAGATGAGGTGGCGCAAGCCATCGCCCGCCAAATCCAGATCACTATTGGCGGTCAGGAGTCTGGCAGGAGGGATGCGCCGCGAGTGTCGCCCGACGCGTACGAGGATTACCTCAGGGGCCGATTCGCGCTGAACCAGGGTCCGACGCCGCGCTTCGACGAGAGCGTCCGCTACTTCGAGGCGGCACTCGCCAAGGATCCATCCTTCGCGCCTGCTTACTCAGGCCTGGCGACTGCCTACAACGGGCTCGGCTCTGTCTTCGGCGGTGCTCCTCCGCCTGACGCCCAGGCGAAAGCTACCCGCGCGGCGCAGCAGGCGCTGGAACTGGATTCTCAACTTGCCGAAGCCCACGTGGTCCTTGCAGAGGCCCTGCTATGGCGGTGGCAGTGGACCGACGCTGAAGCGAGCTACGCCCGCGCGATCGATTTGAACCCGAACGAAGCGAGCGCGCACGCCGGGCGTGCGCGCTGGCTGCTGGCCCAGGGACGCGTCGCCGAAGCGCTCGTCTCGGCCCGGCGCGCTCGCGAACTCGATCCGCTTGCGCTGTACGGTACGGACATCGGCTGGATTCTCTTTCACGCGCGCCGCTACAGTGAAGCCATTCGCGAACTGCAGACCGTACTCGCCGTACGGCCGGACGACAGCAGGGCTTTGTGGTTCGTCGGCTTCGCGCTGATCGAGCAGGGTCAGCCCAAGGAGGCTGTAAAGGTTCTTGAACGAACTGCGTCGATCTCGAACCGCAACCCGGCCGTGTTGGGTGTGCTGGCCAGAGCCTATGCACGCGCCGGCCGCCGGACCGACGCGTTGCGGATCGTTGACGAACTGAACCGGCGCCGGCTGGCGAGCTACGTTCCGCCTGCTGCGTTCGTGAACGCGTACCTGGGACTCGCCGACCACGATCAGACGTTTGTCTGGCTCGAGCGCGCGTACCAGGAACGTTCCGGTATCCTGCAGTTTCTGAAAGTACATCCGTTCTTCGACCCCGTGCGCGGCGACCCGCGTTTCGCCGAGCTGGTAAGGCGCCTGAATTTTCCCGATTAGCGCCGTACTGGGACCCGCACCTTCTCTTGCGTCTGGGGTGGACGATGGACGTTGTCCACCAGATGCGCAAGCATCCGATTCCAGAGACTGGCGACCATCGCCTCACTGGTGTTCTCCTGGGCAATCTTGACTCTGGTTGCGTACCAGATGTCTCTCTTTCCGCATTCGAGGGCGGCTGTCCGCGTCGAGAAGAAATACAGCGTCGTCCCGTCGCGTGAAAGCCACGGCGAGCCGTCATCGCAGGTGCTGTTGACCGGGCTGGGCAAGTCGACGGGTGTCGGCGGCCACGGTTCCGAGAGCGTTTCCCTGGTTGAGGTCCAGATGTCGATGAGCCCGTGCCCGTTATCACGGTTTGATGTAATGAAAGCCTCCAGGCCATCTTTCCTGACGAAGATCCGCGTGTCACGCTTGGGGCTGCTGAACTCCGGGACCAGCGCTCCCTGCGCGAAGTAGCCGTCTTCTCCCAGGGCGCTCGCATAAACATCGAAGTCTTGCGAGCCAGGGCGGTTGCTGCCGTAGTAAAGCGTGATTTGTCCGGTTTCAGGACTCTCGAAGAACGCAGGTGCGATTTCCGTGTAGACCGTATTGACCACACATCCCAGATTTGCTGGCGGCTCCCATTCCTGCGACCGTTTGTCGTGCCGTCGGGTCATCCAGAGATCACCCGCGCCGCAACCGCCCGCACGGGTGCTGTGGAAGAACATCACGTGTTCGTCGGAGGAAAGCACCGCGAGCGAATCGGCAGCCGTGCTGTTGAGGGAGGACATATTCTGGGGGTCTCCCCAGGGATCATCGAGCGAAGCGCGTGTGGTGAACCACTGATCGTCGCCTCCAAGGCCTCCCGGACGATCCGACGTGAAGTACATCGTCAATTCGTCCCGCGAGAGAATCGCGTACATGTCGTTGTATTCGGTGTTCACGGGCGGTCCGACATTGGCGGGCGCGGACCACTCCCCAAATGTCTCCGCGCTCGGCCGCGCAGAATCGAGACCGGCGGTATAGCACGCGAGCACGCACAGCAGAGTCAGAGATCGCCTCATGGTCGCCTCCTTCCAATCCGCAACGCCGTCAACATTCGATCGGTACAGGGCATCTGGCAAGCGGCAACAGGCCGCACGCGCTTCGTTGCGGCCTAATGCGGCCATTTCGCACCGACCCATGAGCCAGCCGGACCTGCCCCGCGCCAAAGATCGCCTGGACTCCTGGAAAGACGTCGCGGTCTACCTCGAACGGGACATCAGCTCCGTGCGCGTTCTTCGCCTCGGAGGCAGCGCCGCCCGCCGAGCAGATCCCGGAGCTCATGGGCCTGCAGCTGACGTCCATGCTTGACGTGCGATCGACGCAGTTTCGCCGCCAAAGGGGTCACTTCGGATCGAGCGGAGGAACCGGCAGGCTTCCGCTTCTCCATGCCCGGCGACGATGTAGACGACCTCACGCGCAAGGACCCCTGAGGGTGCGTGTGGACGACGAGAAGCGGAGAAGTCTCGAAAGCATGTGCTAGTCTTTCCCCAACTCCACCGCAGGCGCCATGCACGATCCCTCTGTGCGGCCGCAGCACGTGACCTTCGGGCCGTTCGAGCTGAGTGTCCGCAGCGGCGAGCTTCGTAAGGGATCCACCCGCCTCAGAGTTCCCGATCAATCAATCGAGATTCTCAAAGCACTGGTCGAGCACCCCGGCGAGCTGGTCACTCGCGAGCAACTGCGTGAACGGTTGTGGCCCGCCAATACATTCGTCGACTTTGAGCACGGACTGAACGCCGCCATCAGACGACTGCGTGAGGCGCTGGGCGATTCAGCGGACTCGCCGCACTACATCGAGACGTTACCGCGTCGCGGGTATCGCTTCATCGGCTCAATCGAGGGCGTGCCGGCATCTGTCGCGGTGCTGCAAGCGTCGGGTTCGATCGAACAGCCGTCGGCCGAACAACGCGTCGAGCCTCCTGAGCGAACACTCGTTCACATCGGCCGACTGACAACCGGGCAACTGGCCCGCATTGCTCTCATCGTCCTGACGGTCGCGATCGGGCTCTACTTCATGGCTCGAGGCGGCGATCGCCCGGCCGCTGCGCTGAAGAGCATTCCCGTCACGAGCCTGCCGGGTTCCGAGGTCGATCCCAGCTTGTCCCCGGAAGGGAATACCGTCGCGTTCGCCTGGGATGGCGAATCGGAGGACAACTTCGATATCTACGTGAAGCGGTTGGACGTCGGTGCGGGGCAACAGCGGCTCACCACGAACGCTGCGGAGGACAGAGCCCCCGCCTGGTCGCCAAATGGTAACCGCATCGCGTTCGTGCGGCGCTCCGGCCGCAATGCGGTGGCGATTGTCCTGCCCAGTTCTGGAGGAGCCGAGCAAGAGCTGACCGGGATCACTGGTCTGATGAGCGGACTCTCGTGGACGGCGGATGGCAAGTTCCTACTCTTTGTCGGTCGCGACGCATCAGGGACGAGGTCCGCGGTTTTCATCTACTCGCTGGAGAGCGGTGAACGACGACAGCTGACGCGGTGGACGTCGTACGAACCGACTCTCGTCCTGGATGCTGCTCCCGCCATCTCGCCCGATGGCAAGCACCTGGCATTCATCGTTCGCTCGAGTGTCATGATCCAGCAACTCGACATCCTTCGACCTGTAGGAGAACCGACGCAACTCACACATCGCGGTTTGGTCTCCAGCTTCGCCTGGGCGCACGACAACAGCAGCATCATCTATGACATTGGCGGAGGAGCCGTGGGCGATACTCCGGAGGGCCTCTGGCGAGTACCCGTCGCGGGAGGCCCGCCACTGCCGGTGTTCCCCAACGTACGGGCATTGAGCCCGTCTGTCGACCGCAACGGAAGACTCGTTTATCAAAACAGGACGAGCGACACGAACATCTGGAGAATGCCCGGCCCAGAGCAACATCACGACGCGGAATCGGGGACGGGGGCAATAAAGTTCATCGCCTCCAATAAGCTCGACACGCAGCCCCAGATTTCGCCCGATGGAAGAAGGGTGGTCTTTGTTTCTACCCGATCGGGGTACCACGAGCTCTGGCTGTCGAACACCGACAGCCCGGCCTCGGCACGCCAACTGACCCACTTCGAGGGTCCGATCGTGGGAAGCCCGCAGTGGAGTGCCAACGGCGATTGGGTCGCCTTTGATTCAACTCGATCCGGCTCGGAGACGATCGACACATTCAACATCTGGGTGGTCGCCACTGACGCTACCGCACCACGCCAGATCACGAACGACTCCTGGAGCAACGCTCGGCCGTCGTGGTCGCACGACGGACGATGGATCTACTACTCGTCGCAACGTTCGGGCGATCTGCAAATCTGGAAAATCCCTACGGCGGGCGCTGAAGCAGTTCAGGTGACGAAGCAGGGAAAAGTTCGTGAAGCACTCGAATCCCCCGACGGCAAGCACCTGTACTTCGCGACGACGACCGCGTCGAAGCGACCTGGCATCTCGGGGGCGGGTTCTCGCCAAGGCCCAGTGTGTGCAGCATTTCGTGAATGAACACCGCGACCACGTGCGTCGGCTTCTGCTGCCACGTTTGCTTGAGCGCGTCGATA